>JAVBOU010000227.1:0-17731 GCA_031550185.1 Kiritimatiellia bacterium
CGCGCCGGACTCCGGACAGGCTTTTATTTTTAGGGAAAACAGAGATTTTTTGGGGTGAAGGCTTGTCCAAATCCCGGCGCGCCCGGCGGTCGCGCCCCACCTTTTAGCGTTTCATCAATCCACATCGCTCCATTCGATGAAGTACACCGCGTTGGTCGACGCGGGTTGCTTGGGCAGTGCGACGGTGATTTGAGCGCGGGTTTCAAACGTGATGTTATCGACCATCCAGCTGTCATTGCCGCCGACAGAGCGTGCCATCATTGCGACGCTGTTGGTCGAGACGTAGACGTGCAACGTCAGAGGCGAGCGGTTTTGGAAAACGAGAGAGGTCTCCTTTGGCTCAGGAGTGAGGTCTTCTGCGGTGGCGGGATTGTGGCAAATGAAAATGTTGGTGTAGACGCCCGTGGAGTAAAGCGTGTTGGTGCTGATGTACGGCATGATGGCGGTCACGTCGAGCGTGCTGTAATGCGACGGAGTGACCGGGTCGTCGTCATCGTCATCATCACCACCGCTGCCGGACTCCTCCGCCGATTTTTCGGCGAGGTATTGGAGCAGGAGAAAATCGCCGTAATCCATCACGTTCACCGCCATGCGGAAGCGCGCGGGATCGAGCATGTTGTAAATCCAGGCCATGAGCTTCGATTCGTTGGCGTCGATGATGCTTCCGTCGTTGGCGCGCGTGGGTTCGAGGCCATACGCCTTGATCAACGCGTTGGCGTTGGCGTAGGGCATGTAATCGGCGGTCACATCAATCTCATAAAGGTCGTCGCCCATGTCGTCGTCCGCCGACTTGTCGCGCGCGGCGATGACCCACTGGCGTGAGCAATCGTCGTTGACGCGCTCGTAGAGCCACATGCAATACCACAGGATGTTCGTCGAGACGCTCTTGTCGGCGGGCACGCCGTAATCCGCCAGATCCGCCAGCCAGTCGCCCTCGCCGGACGCGCTGAATTCGTCGAGCGTGAAGAAGACCGGCTCGCCCCATGCGAAGGCGAGCGATTTGTCCGTGTACTCGCCCATGTCCTTGTACATGGTCGTGCGAAAGGTCGCGTAGCGTTTGATCAAGTTGTCCGCCGACGATGTCGACGGTCCCAGCACATCCGCGTAAAACCGCGCGGCCGACATGTAAGCGTCATACATGTCCTGCATCGACGGCCATGCGAATGCCAGCGCCGGCAACGCCAGCGCGAGCGCGTAAACAAAACCACGTTTTTTCATTTGTAAATCTCCAGTTATCCGTGCGTGCGCTCGAATTCTTTCATGAAGTGAACGAGCGCGCGGACGCCTTCCACAGGGAAGGCATTGTAAATTGAGGCGCGGATTCCGCCGACCGAACGGTGCCCCTTCAGCCCGTCCAGTCCGGCCTTCTTCGCCGCGCTGCAGAACTCCGCCTCCAACTCCGCGGTTGGCAAACGGAACGTCACGTTCATGTCCGAGCGGCATTCGTCGACCGCGGTCCCGCGATAGAAACCCGTCCCGCCGATCATCTGATACAGCAACCCCGCCTTGTCCGCGTTCTGCTTGTACAAACGATCCAACCCCATCTTTTTGATCCAGCGCGTCACCAACATCAGCACATAAATGCCAAAGCACGGCGGCGTGTTGTAGAGCGACTGCGCCTCAATGTGCGTCGGGTAGCGGAAGATCGCCGGGATGGCCTTGTTCGAACGCTCCGCAAACGACTTCCGGATCAGCACCACGGTCACGCCCGACGGACCCAGATTTTTCTGCGCGCCCGCGTACACCAGCGAAAACGGCGACATGTCGAGCGGCCGCGAAAGAATGTCCGACGACATATCCGCCACCATCGGCACATCCACCTTGGGCAGCGTCTTCCACTGCGCGCCCGAAATCGTCTCATTCGTCGTCATGTGAAAATACGCCGCGCCCGGCGTCAGCTTCAGCTCCGCCTGCGTCGGCACCCGCGTCGGCATCTCCTTCTCGCAGTCCGCGCAGACATTCACATTCCCCAACAGCCGCGCCTGCTTGATCGCCGCGCTACCCCACGCGCCCGAATTCACATAATCCGCCGTCTGCCCCTGACCAAGGAAATTCATCGGAATCGTCGCAAACTGCATGCTCGCCCCGCCCTGCAAAAACAGCACCTCGAAATCCTCCGGCAAATTCAGCAACTCCCGCAAATTCGCCTGCGCCTCCATGTGCACCGCGTCGTACTCTTTCCCGCGATGCGACATCTCCATGATCGACATGCCGGAGCCCTTGTAATCCACGAGCTCGCGCTGCGCCTCCTCAAGCACCTCGACGGGAAGAATGGCCGGACCTGCGCTGAAATTGTAAATGCGTGACATGAAGACTCCGTGACGGTTGATTTGTTGAACGACGGTTTTCCAATCTACCCCAACCCCGCCGCCATGTCAAATACGAATGCGCGGCGTGAAAATATTGGATCGTCGCGCGCGATTCATCCATATTATGGAGTTGCAAATCATGGCCTCCTTGTTGTAGCGGCGTTGCTGTGTTACGCCTTCCCCGTTATTGGCGAATGTCCTTCATCACGCGAGCGGCGCAGCACAGCAACGCCGCTACAACACACCGAAATCGTGTCTCAATAGACCAGTTGGGGCATAACGGTTATCGCCTATTATGGAGTGCGGCGATTCATCACCGCTTTTCCATTGTGATGCACCTTCGATGCTATCGCATTGTCATGTTGCATGAAAACGCGATGACAATTTAGTGAATCACCGTGCCGTCAAAAGGCCACATTTGATAATAAAAACAAACAAGAATCAACATGAATACCAGATAAACCAATATCCCGACTATACATAAGGCGTTTGACAAAATGAAGACATATTTCTTTGAATTGTTGTTCTTGTTGCTAATATTTCGGATGATAAGCGGCACTCCGACAATGGGTCCGAAAACAAAACCCATCCCTCCCCACAACAAAATTTTAACATCACTACGACTTAATTTTGAGTCAGCAATCTTCCTGTCAATCACACCTAAAAATGCAGTGCCGTTTTGCGGCTCATTGATTTTTGAATTTGAATAATTGATCATAAAACGCCCAAGCCAAATCTCGACAAGGCCATTCATGAACAGAAAAATTCCTATTGAAATGAAATTAATTATGAAAAATCCAATCGACATCAACACGACGACAAATCCCAAGATGAAGATAATTTTAGCTACTAAATTTATTCGACGCCACATATTGGTTCCCTGTGAGTTAGTTGTTGAAACGTCTACTTGCCCAATGTTCCATCGACTATTTTGAAATTATTTAACAATAAAAGAGTTTTGCCATTTTTGGTGTTAACAAAAGTTAAACAAGCGAGTTTATAATACAAGACAGACGGCGCGAAGCACACGTAGTCTGTCTTACATTGCACTGTACGCGGCGTCGCGCTCATTGCTAATTCCCGGCGTGGCAGAGGTCAGGCTCTGCCACGGGCGGGATTTGATTGTCGGGGTTAGAGGCCGAGGTTGTGGATGGCGGCGATGATGTCGGCGGAGGTGGGGAGGAAGGCTTGCTCGAGGGTGTGGGACTGGGGAGCGATGCCGTTTTTGGCGCCGACGCGGAGGACGGGGGCGTCGAGGTGGTCGAAGGCTTCGGCCATGAGGCGGCTGGCGATTTCGGCGGTGAAGGAACAGAGGTCGACGGCCTGGCTGACGACGACGCAATGGCCGGTTTTTTTGACGGAGGCGAGGACGGTGTCGAAGTCGAGGGGGATGAGGGAACGCAGGTCGATGATTTCGATGTCGAGACCTTTTGGCGCGAGTTGTTCGGCGGCGGCGAGGCAGTCGAAGAGCGCGGGGCCCCAGGTGACGAGGGTGGCGTGTTTGCCGGGACGCTTGATGTCGGCGACACCGAGGGGAAGGGTGAAGTCGGGATCGTCGGGAACGGGGCCTTTGTTGTTGTAAAGGAGTTGGGATTCGACGAACATGACGGGGTTGTTGTCGCGGATGGCGGATTTGAGGAGGCCCTTGGCGTCGGCGGGGGTGGCGGGGTAGATGACGTAGAGGCCGGGGATGTGAGTGAACATGGATTCGAGGGTTTGGGAATGCTGGCCGCCGTAGCCTTTGCCGCCGCCGACGGAAGCGCGGTAGACGAGGGGGATTTCGACGGAGGCGCCGGACATGTAGTGCCATTTGGCAGCCTGGTTGGCGATTTGGTCGGAGGCCATGAGAGCGAAGTCCATGTACATGAGCTCGATGACGGGGCGAAGGCCGGTCATGGCGGCGCCTACGGCGGTGCCGCAAATGGCGGCTTCGGAGATGGGGGCGTTGAAGCAGCGGTCGCGACCAAAGGCGTCGAGGAGGCCTTTGGTGACTTTGAAGGCGCCGCCGTATTCGGCGATGTCTTCGCCGTAGAGGATGACGCGCTGGTCGCGGAGCATTTCTTCAAGGAGGGCTTGCTTGATGGCGTCCTTATAAGTGAGCTGACCGTCGGCGGTGCGCTTGATCTCGGGGAGTGTGGCGTGGGCGGGTTTATCAAAGGGCGCGGGGACGGCGTCGCAACGGGTGTTGGTGTAGAGGTAACGGAGGACGTCGCGGGGATCGGGATCGGCGGCACGGGCGGCCTTGGCTGCAGCGCGGGCATTGCGGTCGGCGACGCGGGTCTTGAGCGCGGCGAGCTGATCGGGGGTGGCGATTTTTGCGGCGAGGAGCTGCTGCTCGAAGGTGGCGATGGGGTCGAGGGATTTCCAGGCGGTTTCTTCGTCCTTGGTGCGGTATTCGTTGCGGGGATCGGAGAGGGAGTGGCCGTAATAACGGTAGGTGTTGAATTCGAGGAGAATGGGGCCGTCGCCGTTTTTGCAGCGCTCAGCGGCACGGCGAAGGGCGTCGCGACAGGCGAGGGGATCCATGCCGTTGACGACTTCGGCGAACATGTTGGTGTCGGAGAAGCCGGCGGCGCGGCGGGCCATTTGGGCGACGCCGTTGACCTCGCCGTCGGCGCGGCCGGTCATGCCGTAATGGTTGTTGATGAGCGCGTAGATGATGGGCAGGCCGAAGGATTTGTCGGTGTAGCGGGGGTCTTTGAACTGACCCATGGCGGCCCAGTTGAGGGATTCGAGGACGACGCCGTTGGCGTAGGCGCCGTCACCGGCAAAGCAACAGGTGATCTTGCCGGAGTCGAAGTAACGCGAGGCCATGGCGGAGCCGGTGGCGATCGGGACGCCGCCGCCGACGATGGCGTTGGCGCCGAGGTGGCCGGCCTTGAAGTCGGCGATGTGCATGCCGCCGCCGCGACCCTTGCAGTAGCCGTCTTCCTTGCCGAAGAGCTCGGCGATGGCTTTGTAAACGTGGTCTTCGAGGGCGAGTTGGAGAAGCGCGTCGCGACCGGCGTCGGCGGCGCCGGGGAGGCGGGCCTTGAGCGCGTCGAGAGGCATGGCGCGGATGGCGGCGCAACCTTTGGCCAGCGAATCGCCGTGACCGCGGTGGGTGGAGGTGATGTAGTCGTCCCACGCGAGCGCAGAGCAGCAGCCGACGGCGGTCGCTTCCTGGCCGATGGAGACGTGGGTGGGGCCGCGGTAGTCGAAGCCCTGGCAGGCGGGATATGCGCCGGTGCGGAGCTTGACAATCATCTCCTCGAATTCGCGGATCATGAGCATGTCTTCGAAGAGGTCGAGCGCCTGGCCGGGCGTGATGCGGCGGGCGGCGATTTCGGACGCGAGGTCGCCAGTGTAAGCATAGGCGGGGATGGCGCCACAATCGAGGGTGGCGGGTGTAAAGGAGGGTGTGCCGTTGTTGAGAAAGGTGTTCATTGGGAGCATCCGCGGGTGGACAAAAGAAGGGGAAATTAAAGCACAATCGGAGGAGGGGGTAAAGGTTTTTGCACGAGGAATTTTTCCCGGCGTGGTTTTCGGTGAATTGCAAGCTAATATGGATCGGGGTTTTAGGCAGCAGCAAAAAAAGTTTCATGTGCGGTTTTTCCGTGGAGAGCAGTTGGGAGGGGGATTTGATGGGGTTTGAGCAGGCGGTCGATGGTGGTGGGGCTGCTCTCAAGCAGAGCGGTTTGCACGTCCTCGGGCAGGCGCCCGTTCACGGCTTCCCAGTCGGGCAGCCGTTTTTTGCCCATCGCCATTTTGAGGTAGGGCGAGTACATCATTCCGGTGCCTTTTCAACGTCCGGCCATCGGTTTTTCCGTGGCCTTTTTGGACGCGGTAACGCCGGTTTCCGGAGAGAAGTTTGATGGCGTATTTGCTTTCCAATCCGGTGGTCCGGGCTAATTCGTCGATCACCTTGGTGCGTGCGGTGCGGGTCTTCTTCGCCCGGTAGCGGTTGCGCAGGAGGACGTGGTATTCGCGGGTGGCAGCTCGACTCATTTTTGTCATGACCTCTGCAGCAAGGTGTCTCGCAATTGATGAATGCGCCGTGTGCGCAAAACCGTTGCCGATCCCGCAGGGTGTCCTTCATTATATGAGTAACTGCGCCACGGAAAAGAAATGTCCGCGGGCGTCTTGCACGGGGTGTGAGGGTTATGGTATAGTGATGTCATTCACGAGCTGGCAGGCGTGTGCTGGGGCTGGCAAGTGAAAAGTGTTTTTATGAGACAGACGTTGAAAAATTTGCTGAATGGGCGGGGGCACGCGCTACTAGTTGCCACGCTGGTTGCGGCGTGCATTCAGATCGGAGGGTGCGTGGGCATACCGCCGCCGCCTGTTGATCCCAATGAAATTGATTTGTTTGATCCAGACGTGGTCAAGTTGCTGATGAAGGAGCCGGTGATCATTCCGGGTTCGGTGCTGTATGTGGAGGTGATTGCGGGAGGGACGCTGGTGTTGCGCGATCCGCAGAAGATCGTCTCGCTGAGAAATGAGATCAGCCTGCCATTGCTGGGGATGGTGGATTGCACGGGGCTGACGTTGCAGCAGTTGATTGACGCGCTGAAGGCGCAATACGCGATGTACTATAACGATCCAACTGTCACGGCGACCTTTGCGGTGACGGACAACGTGAGCATCTCGCCGTGGGGAACGGTTGGAGTTTATGGTTGCGTCGTACGGGAGGGGCGTGTTAATATACCCTCCACAAGTCAGCTCTCACTGACGCGCGCAATCCAAGAGGTGCACGGCATGACGCCGATGGCAAACCGGAAAAAGATCCGGGTCACGCGAACCGCCTCGGGATTACCTCAGATACAAGGGGTACTGACGCAATCGAAGGATTTTAATTATGACGACATCAGTTCGGGAAAAATCCCGGATCCGCCCTTGATCAAGGATGATGCCGTGCGCGTTTGGGAAACTGTCTTTTAACTGCGAAACTGGAAACTGCCCTTAAGGAGAAAAACCATGCAAATGGGGTTCACACGAATATTGATTGGCGTTGGAGTCACAACGTCGATGCTGATGGCGCAAGAGGCCTCGCGTCCGGCCAGCGTATTGAAGGCGCTGACTCCCGATGTTGCCGCGCTGGTGGCTCCGGCCGCGCGTAATCCATCTTCCATTGAGGACATGAACATTCCGGCGGATCTGTTGCCGTCGTTCATGTCGACCACGTTTCAGGCCATTGAGGGCACCTTGAATTTTATGGATGAGCAGGCCAAGGTTGAGGCCGATGTTGCCGTCGAAACGCTCAACAAGGCGGACGCCAACAAGAAAACAATTTTGGCGACCGCGTTCGCCTCGCCCATGGTGCAGGCGCTTCCCGGCATTTCGGATGCGGTCAAAGACGGCATCAATCAAGCCTCCAACTCGGTGAACAACGCGCAGATGAGCAATTCGCAGTATTCCGGCACCGCGACTGAAGTGGTGAGGAACGTGGGGTCGATGTCCGCGGCGAAAGATCCGGAAAATGTGGTGGCGGTGCGCATGGCGTTTGCTTCGGCGGCGTTTGTCAACGGGTCGTCGGAAGATGGCAAGGCCAGCCTGGCGGATTCGTTGAATGCGACATTGCCGGCGGATTACCGCGGTCCTTATGAGAATGGTGACACGCTCGTCACGCTGGCCACCCAGGGCACGCCCGATGCCTACAAGCAGATGACCAAGATCACCGGCGTTGACATTGTCATGGAGCTTTTGCAGCTTCCGCCTCCTCCCCCGGTTCCCTTTGGCGAGTACGTCCAACGTCAGCGCATACCGATTCCTGTTGAGGATATTCCTCCGGTTCCGCCGCCTTACAACAATCAGTCCCGGCCTTAGTCTGTGACACTTTTCCACTCCTGAACTAAAGAGATTGCGTTATGAAAAAACTTACAGGGGCCTTGGTTCTTCTTCTGGTTGTAGCCTCCGCACAGGCCAGAGAATATTCGTTCAGCCCGTTCGGCTGGCTGACGGATCTGGACATGTACGGGTTGCCCGCGCGCAGTGACGGGATCACCTGGAACAACTTAAAGTTTTCGCCTTATGTCGAGGTGTTGTTTGGGTATGATTCCAACCCGCCGCTCGCCCACAACTGGGATGGCGGATCGTGGGATGTCACGCTGACAGCGGGTGCGTTGCTGGCCTATACGTCTCCTTCGCAAAGGACAAACCTCTCCGGTAATCTGTTCTATTCGATGGATCGCTACTTTCAGCGCTCCAAAGATGACCGGGACACCTTTGGCGAGCAGTTAACGTTGAGCCACGTGACGCCGGCAGGATATTATTTCACCGTGTCAGAAGGCTATGTCTACGGCATGGGCAATGATTATTACACGGGTGAGAGCGCTGACCGCAACACGTTGAACCTTTCGGTGGGCGCCGGCCGTCAATCCGACCAGAGCCGCTGGATTTGGGGCGGCACATTGGGATATGAGGATACGGACTACGATAATACGTATTACAACGACAACAACGCCTTTACCGCCGGAGCCTATCTCGGCCGTCACATCTCCGAGAAATCGTCCGCGACATTGTCCGGCAACTACTCTTACCGCACGTCTGACAACACCAGCGACATTCAAGGTTACAACCTTATGGTCGGACTTCGTTCGCGTCTGTCGCCGAAGGTGACCTACTCGATGGAAGGCGGTGTCCAGTACTCGCGTGCCACGAGCGGCTGGGACAGCTGGGGTGCCAGTTACAATCTGTCGCTGGGTTGGAAGATTTCGTCGAAACTCTCCGCGTCCGTCTACGGGTCGAGCTGGGTTCAGCCCTCGGAATCCGCGAACAGTGCTTACGGCACGCAAAACTACGCCAATCTTTACAACACCATCGGCGCCGGTGTCACTTTCGTTCCGTTCCGCAGGTTGAGCACGACCACGCAGGTGCTCTATCGTCGCAACGAATACAAGTATATGGGTGATTACTACGCGACCGGCCGCATGAATGGTTGCGTGGACGATCTGTACATGGCGCGCATCGCCGCGACCCTGACGATGACATCCTATCTCTCGTTCATTGCCTCGGCCCAGTATCAGACCGTGGATTCGGATCTCAAGTCCAATGAGTACAACGAGTACTCCGCCGCAATCGGGTTGCGTCTGAAATACTAAACTTGGCATTGCACAGAGGCATCCGTTGTATGGGAACGTCGTCGGAGAAATCTGTACGACGTTCTGTACTTTCGTGAGGACGCTGTCCGCCTGCCTGCACCCCGATGAATTTGTCGTTGCTCTATAAATATCCGTGTGTTGTCTTCGCGTTTGCGTTGACCTGCGCGGTTGTTTTTATTTTTGGAACCTGGCGGTACGGGTTTTCGGATTTTGTGTTGTGGGGGGCGGCGGTCGCGCTGTTGGCAGTCGCGCTCTTTCCGTTGCAACGCAAGCATGAGTCGTATGGCGTGGCGCAACGGAAGACATTGCTGGGGCTTGCCAAAGATCCGGTGATTTATATCGGTGTTTTGTTGCTGGCATACATGGCGTTGCAGGCGCTGAATTGTGGACGACCCCTGATGTACAATGTGACGGCGGGACGTTGGATGCATGGCGCGCCGCCCTGGCCGGGAGTGCCGAGCAGCGTAAACGCCGGCGCGGTGTGGCGCATGTTTTTTTCATTCGCGCCGGCAGTCGCCATTTTGCTGTGCATTCGTCATGGCATGACATCGGCGGGCCGGCGCGCCTTTTTGGCGTTGCTGGTGGTGTTATCCGCGCTGGTGGCGGTGTGGGAGTTTGCCGGGTTTCTTTGGTTGGGCGGACAGACGGATGACTGGCGGATTTTTTCGAACGCGGACCATGAGGGGATATGGTTTCTTTTTTGTTTTTGCGTCGCGTTTGTGTTGTGGGGGAACGGATGCCTCCGCAAGTTTCCGGTCTGGCTGTGCAGGCTTTTTTTTGCGTGCGCGCTTTTGGATTTGGCGGGCATATTGGTGATTCGCGCGCCGACCGCGCTGCTTTTGGTCTGGTGCGCGGGTCTGCCATTGGCGGTGGCAACGCTGGCGGTGGTCTGGCCGGTGATCGGGTATCCGCGGCGTATGGCGTCCATGGCGGTTTTGGGTGGGTTGTTGCTGTTGGCGTTTTTTCTTTTCGCGCGCAACGGGTTGAACTTTTTGGGACTTGGCCTTTCAACCGCCGGCAAGGGGACACTGTCGCAAATGGTTTTTGATGGACGCGCCGAACGGTTGGAGGTGGCCTGGAAAATCGCAAAGGACAATCTCATGTTTGGCGCGGGAGCCGGCAATTATCCCTTTTTTTCCGAACTCTACTGGCCGGCGAAACGGATCGCTGATTTTCCGCTTCAGGGGCTTGCGGCGAGCAATGACTTTGCGCAAATGTTCGCGGAGTTCGGCATTGTGGGGTTGCTGATCATGCTGGCGATGGCGGTGTTTTTTGTGCCGCCTTTGTTGCGCCGCTGGCCAGGGTCGCCGCCCGCGCGCAGGCGGCTTTTCGTGGTTTTTGTGGCGGGCGTTGGCCTGGTTTTTGTGGCGGCGTGGGTGGAGTCGCCGTTTCGCTCGCCTCCCGTTCTCGTTTCCGTGGTGGCTGCTTTGGCGTGTGCCTCCGGTTTTTTGTTGAATCCTCAGCGCGAGGACGATCTGATTTAGTGGAAGGTTTCTTATGAACGACAACAACGATGATGTTTCGCGTGACGAGGCTTCGTTCGCGCACTCCGCGCGGCAGGCTGTTCCGTATTATCATTCCCGCATGCCTTATTCGGCGGGCGGTTCGCATGGAGGTGGTTCCGGCGTGTATGGCGCCGCGCCTTACAACACGCCTTATGCGGCCGCTCCGTATGGCGGTGGCGGTGCTTACGGGCAGCAACCTTACGGCGGCAACACGGCCAACGAGGAGGAGGGGTCCTTGTTTGGCACGCTGTCCATCACGCGCATTTTGCGTGTGTGTCGCCAGCGTTGGATCACGATCGCGGTGTTTGTGGTGGTGGGGGCGGCCGCGGCGTTTGTATTGTTCAGAGTGTGGACGCCGGTTTACGAGGCGGTCGCGACATTTGAACTGACCGCGCGCAAGTCTGTCATGCAGGGGTCTGTTTTTTTTGAATATGGCATGGCGCCGTTTGAGGAGCAGGCCAACACGACGATGTTCCGTATGCAGGGGCCGAATATGCTAAACGCGGTCGTGCTCGACTACCACATCCGGGCGCCTTCTTCGCCGATGACCGATGATCAGCTTAAACTCATTTTGATCCAGAACACGAAGTTGGAGTTGCGTCGCCACACGCGCCTGATTGATGTGACGGTGCGCTCGACGGACAGGGAAGTTGCCGCGAATCTGGCCAACGCCTTTGTGCAGGCGACGGAGACGTATTCGCAAACGGAAAATCGTCTGGAATCCGAGAAGGGCGTCAAGTGGCTGGAAAGCATGAGCAAGACGCTGGATCTTGAGCTGAACAATATTGACCGGGAAATCGCCAACTTCAAGGCGCGCAACACGGTGGACATCTACCTGATGCAGCGTGACGCCTTTGCCGCCTCGCTTGGGACGTTGAGCGCGGAACTTTTGAGGGCGGAAATCGCGCTCATTGACGCCGGGCAGATTTACGCCGCGCTTCAAGCCGTGAACGAGGATCCGAACAAATTCGCCTCATTGCCCGACGGCGTGCCGCGCATGGAGGAGATTGGCCGCGCATCCCAAAAGCTTTCCGACGTCACGGGAGAACGCAACGCGTTGTTGACGCACCTGACGCCCAAGCATCCCGACGTGATGGCGAAGGAAAAAGAGGTGGAGGTTTACTCCAAGGCCTTTTCTGACGTGCTTTTCCGTTCGATGGAGGCCGCCGCCGCAAACATGGATCTGCTCCAGCGCAAGTATGACGCGTTGGTTGAAAAGCAGGGATTGATCAACCGCGAAGTGGAGGTGTTGCAGTCCAAAATCGACACGTCAATCAGCGGTTTGGATCACCTCATGAGCCGCCGCGAAATCTGCTACATCAACTTGCAGAACAACCTCAAGCGCGTTCAGGAATCCAACCTGTCCATGGATCAAAACATGTCCAGCACGAGTGTCGCCCGTCTCAGCGGGCTGCCCGAGAAACCGGTCGAGCCCAAGGCCATCATCATCCTGCCTGCCGGAACGTTGCTGGGGTTGATTCTTGGTCTCGTCTTTGTGCTGTTGATCGACCACTTGGAGGATCAGGTGACCAGCATCGCCGACATTGAGCAGCGTCTGCATTTGAAGGCGCTGGCCATTGTGCCGCATGTGCGCTGGAAGAGCCGCTGGGAGATCGCGCTGGCCAGCGTGCATGAAAAGTTCTCGCATTTTGCGGAGGCCTTCGCGGGGTTGCGCAACCTGCTTGAATCGCCGCGCTACCGTGAATTCACCCACGTCATCATGCCGATCAGCACGCAGCCCGGCGAGGGCAAAACCATCACCGCGTGCAACTTGGCGCTCTCGTATGCCATTAGCGGGAAGAAGGTGTTGCTTGTGGACTTTGACATGCGCCGTCCGCGTCAGGCCCGCATTTTCAAGAAGAGTTCCTCGGAGTTTACCAGCCTCGCCGAAGTGTTGATGAAAAACGACTCGACGCTCTTCGATTCGCTGGTCGTGCCTTCGGGACATGAGAATCTTTCGCTGGTACTCTCCAAACCGTCGTCCAAGATCAGCCCCGCGAGCCTGATGGGCACCGGCATCCTGAGTGAGTTCTTCATCTGGGCCCGTAAGAATTTTGACAAGGTGATTCTGGACTCGCCGCCGTTCGGCATTGTCAGCGACACGGTCGCGCTCGGTTCGCAGGTGGACTGCGTCCTCATGCTGGCGTGTCCGAATCGCTCACACTTCCGCCCCCTTCGCCACGCCGTACGTTATCTCACCGAAGCCGGCACCCGCATTGTCGGCGCGGTGATCAACGACGTGGACTTCGGCCACGGGCGCACCTTTGCCGGCTACGATTATCATTATCGCTACGCCTATCAATACAAGGGCAAGTACAGCAATTACCTCCGCCCGAAGACCGCCGGCGACGAGGAGGAAGATCAGGTTGACGGCGCGCCGAAAAACGAAAACGCCAAGCCCTCCGTCGATGACGGCTCTGTTTCCAAAAAGGGGAAGGCGCCGGAGAAGCACAAGGGAAGAAGGGATGACGATGACGACAGCGACGAATAAGCGGCGGCGCATCGGTTCGTTTTCGCAACGCGACAAGGCTCCATGCACCCCTTGACACTGCTCCTGTCACTCATCGTGATTTGCGTCTCGTGGATCCACGCGGGAACGCGGCCCTTGCATTTGGGGATGATTCCATGGCTGGCGCTGGCGGCATGTGTCACGACACTGGTGCGTCCCCAACGCAAGCGCGATGAATCCATCAAGGATGCGCGCAGCCGGGTGGCGCGTTCCGTCTTTCGCGATCCTGTGTTTTACGCGTTTATTGTGCTGCTGCTGTTGTTGTGGGTGCAGAATTTGAACTCCCCGCGCCTGCCGCAACCCATCATTCCCAAGTCACCCCTGATGTTCGACCCGCCGCCGGTGCCGTGGCTGCCGTGGAGCGTTGACTCGTTTCTCTCGCTCGAAGTGCTGGTCTGGTTTGTCATGGCCTTTGCCATTGTCATCGGCGTGCGCCACGGACTGCTCAAGGCCGCGCGCCGCAACCTCCTCACCTTCTGTTGCTGGAACGGCGCGGCGTTGTCGCTGTTTGGCATCATCCAATATGCCGACAAGGTCAAGATGATGTACGGCTTCACACCCATGACCGCGTACTTCTTCGCCTCCTTCGGCTATCAAAATCACGCGGGCGCTTATTTCACCTTTCTTTTCATTATCAGCCTCGCGCTCTTTTTTCACCGCCTGGAGGCCGACGACGACCAGGTATGGAAAACGTGGTTGCTGCTGATTCCCATGGCGCTTAACTTCACGGGTGCCTTGCTTGCCCTGTCGCGCGCCTCCATCATCCTGTCCGTCGCCTCGCTCGGTCTCTTTGGTGTCTACGCGTTCATTCGCTTTTGGCCTGTGTTGTCCGCCGGCATACGCATCAAACTCGCCCTGCTTGCGGCGGTGATCATTGCCGCCGGCGCCATAGGATTTTACAATGTCTCCGGTAACATTTTTCAAAAGGAGCTCGGCAACACCGACTGGACGAGTTTCTTGACCTCGCGTGTTCTGCACACACGCGAGGATGACGGCGGCTATCAGGTTCCCATGGCGTACAAGATGTGGGCCGATTATCCCGCCTTCGGAGTCGGTGCGTGGGGTTACCAACAATTCATCTCCCAGTATCTCCCCCGTGAAAACTGGCGGTTTGCCAGAGGCGTCGGCCAGGCCAACGTCCACAACGATTTTGTCCAATACCTTGCCGAACACGGCGCGGTTGGTGCGGGCGCTCTGCTCGTCATCGTGTGCGCGTTGCTCTTTGCCTGCATCAAACCCCTCTTCCAATATCAGGCGCCCGAATACACGCGAAAGTCCTTTTTCTTCCGTCTGCCTTTTGTCTCGCTGTTCACCCTTGCCGCCGCGATTTTTATGATTCTCGACAGCATCATCGACATCCCCTTCCGTTCGCCGCCGTGCATCGCCGTCTGGTGCATCGGCCTGCTCTGCGCCTCTTCTTTCACGCCCGCCTCATGGCGTCGTTCAACCTCAAACAGGAACTCCAATGAACTACAAGATTAAAGACATCGCCCTCGCCGACTGGGGCCGCCGCGCCATCGAAATCGCCGAAAAGGAAATGCCGGGCCTCATGGCCACGCGCCAAAAATACGGCCCCGAAAAACCCCTCAAGGGCGCCCGCGTCATGGGCTCGCTGCATATGACCATCGAGACCGCCGTCCTCATCGAAACCCTCCGCGAACTCGGCGCCGACGTCCGCTGGTGTTCCTGCAACATCTTCTCCACCCAGGATCACGCCGCCGCCGCCATTGCCGCCGCCGGCATTCCCGTCTTCGCGTGGAAAGGCGAAACCCTCGACGAATACTGGTGGTGCACCAAGCAGGCGCTCACCTGGCCCGACGGTTCCGGTCCCGACCTCATCGTCGACGACGGCGGCGACGCCACCCTCTTCCTTCATCGCGGCTATCAGGCCGCCTCTCAGGGCGCCGCGTTCCTTGACGAACCGACCGACGTCGAGGAGCTCGCCGTCATCAACGCGCTCATCAAAAAGACCCTCAAGGATTCGCCTTCCTTTTTCCCCGACGCCATCCAGCGTTGGCGCGGCGTCTCCGAGGAGACCACCACCGGCGTCCACCGCCTCTACCAGCTCGAAGCCGAAGGCACGCTCCTTGTCCCCGCCATCAACGTCCACGACTCCGTCACCAAATCCAAAGTCGACAACATCTACGGTTGCCGTGAATCCCTCGTCGACGGCATCAAGCGCGCCATGGACGTCATGATCGCCGGCAAGACCGCCCTCGTCTGCGGTTACGGCGACGTCGGCAAAGGTTCCGCCGAATCCCTCCGCGAACACAAAGCCCAAGTTTGCGTCACCGAGATCGACCCCATCTGCGCCCTTCAAGCCTGCATGGCCGGTTACAAAGTCACCACCATCGAGGACGCCCTTCCCTTTGCCCAACTTTACGTCACCGCCACCGGCAACTGCGACGTCATCACCGCCGCGCACATGAGCAAAATGCGCGACCAGGCCATTGTCTGCAACATCGGCCACTTCGACAACGAAATTCAGGTCGCCCAACTCAAGCGCTGGCCCGGCGTCAAGCACATCCCCATAAAGCCCCAGGTCGACAAATATATCTTCCCTGACGGCCACTGCATCTACCTTCTCGCCGAAGGCCGCCTCGTCAACCTCGGTTGCGCCACCGGCCATCCGAGCTTCGTCATGTCCAACTCCTTCACCAACCAGACCCTTGCCCAAATCAAGCTCTGGCGCGAGAAGCCCAACGTCGGCGTCTACCGCCTTCCCAAAGACCTCGACGAAGAAGTCGCCCGCCTCCACCTCGACCACCTCGGCGCCAAACTCACCCGCCTCACCCAGGCGCAGGCCGACTACCTCGGCGTCCTTCCCAACGGTCCCTTCAAGTCCGAACACTACCGCTACTAAAATTTTCTTTTCAACGTCATCGCCGCGCATTATACTTTCCGACGTTTTCGCAGTCGTGTCGCGCGGCTGTCACAGTTTGAAACCTCAACAAAAGCAAAAGGAAATTCACATGGATTGGTACACCTCCGTCTTGAAAAAGTACGCGGTCTTCGAAGGTCGCGCGCGTCGCCAGGAATACTGGATGTTTATGCTCATAAATGTCTTGATCTACTTCGGCCTCTTCATTATCGCTGCCATTCTGGGCGCGATGGCGGACGCCTTGGGAGTGCTCGGTTCCGGCATTTACATGCTGTATGCTCTTGCCATGCTCGTGCCCACGCTCGCCGTTACCGTGCGCCGCCTTCATGACACCGGCCGCAGTGGCTGGTGGTATCTCATTGCTTTGGTTCCCTTTGTCGGCGGCATTATCCTGCTGATCTTCACGGTTCTCGAAGGTGACGCCGGCAACAACGCATACGGCGCAAATCCCAAAATCGCCGCCTAAATCCAAACGTCAAAAGCCTTTCGTGGCGTGGCAGGAGTCCTGTCACGCCACGAAAGGCTTTTGGATGGTTGCCGTTATTTGTAGACGAAGGTCGCGATGGAGCGGGGCGGGAGGGAACAGGGCGCGATTTCGTTGCGATGGCGGAGGGAGAAGTTGTGCGCGGCGTCGGTGGCGTTGATGACGACAACGGCATAGGTGCCGTCGGGGTTTTTGAAGGCCGTGGCCTCAAGGTCGGAGCGGTAGCTGCTGGTGGCGATGCGACGGGCGCCGGGACGGATGAACTTGCTGAAGTGGCCGATGTAGTAGTACGAGGCGTTGAACTCGATGGTGTCGTTTTGCGTGTCGCCGGTGATCGGGGCGTTGCAGAAGTTGTTGACGTGATTGGGGCCGCCCTGCTCGTCGAGGAGGACGTTCCAGTCGATCCATCCGGTCATGCCGTGATTGAGGTTGCCGATGATGTCGTGGCCGTAAATTTCGCCCTGCCTCCAGGGATCGGAGCTTTTGCGCCAGGAGACGCCGACGCAACATTCGGAGAGAAGGAGCTTGATGCCGGGATACTTTTGGCTGACGATGGAGAGGGCTTCGAAGTGGCTGCCGGAGTACCAGTGGAAGGCGGCGCCGCGGACGAATTTTGCGGCGGCTTTGTCGTCCATGACAACGGAGGTGCGTTCGACAAGGCGCTCCTTGTTGTGATCCCAGAGGTAGACCTCGACATCACCGAGGCCTTCCTTGCGGAGCGTCTTGCCGAGGTGGTCGCGGATGAAGTCGCGCTCTTCTTCGCCGGTGTAAATGCAGGAGTCCCAAATTTGTTTTGCCTTGGGTTCGTTCTGGATGGTGAGCGCCCAGATGTTGAGCCCTTCGGCGCGGTAGGCCTTGACGAATTTGGCGTAGTAGCGCGCCCAGGCGTCGCGGCATTCGGGACGGAGCTTGCCGCCGAGATTCATCATGCCGGTGGTCTTCATCCACGCGGGCGGACTCCAGG
>JAVBOU010000102.1:0-8522 GCA_031550185.1 Kiritimatiellia bacterium
CTGTCAGTGGCACCGCCTTCAACGCCGCGTCGCTCTCCGTGATGTTTTTCAAAAGTGCCAACGCGCCACTCAGATTGTTCAATTTCATGCGGCAGTACGCGGCCTTGCGGCTCGCCTCAAACGCCAGCGGATCATTCTTCAGGGAACCCGCGACTTTCACAAACGCCTTTTCGGCGTCCGACCAAAAACCTTTTTCGACCAATTTTTCCGCGTCAACCAACGCCTTTGGTTTCGCCGCCTCCTGCGCCATGAGCGGCAGGGCCAGCAATGCGAGCATGATCATGCCAAATCGAATCATCAAACGTAACATACCATCATCCCATTTTTTTGAAAGGCCGCGAAGGTTAACAGAACGCCGTGATGAGCGCAACATGTTTTTAATTGTTTGTTTTGGTAGAATATGTGAAGGAAAAATTACCCATTTACGGTGGGGCGCGACCGCCGGGCGCACTCCACCATTTATCAACCCCGGAGAGGCAGGGAACAGCATTTACTCTTGCGCCCCAACGGGGCGAAAAATGAAGTCATGAAAAAGTTTGGCAACCGTAATGCAAGGCAAAAAGTAAATGCTGTTGTCCTGAACGTAAACCGCCTTGTGATGGCCGCGGGATTGTGCTACGCTTTTCGTCCTCAAATGATTTGTCACAACATCACCGACATCACCGCGCTCATGTTGCAATACCGCGCATGTTGTTTGGCGATTTGGAATGATCACTGCCAAGCACTTCCCGCGCCGGTCAACCACTGGGACAGACTGGACGCCTTTGACGACATTACGGTAAAACTTTTCAACATGATGGTGCTGTCGAACGTGGACAACATTCTCGATATCGACAAAAGTCCTTCCTACATGGAAAACCTCAACGTCCTGCCCGAGTTGCGCGTCAGGATAAACGCGCCTGTCGCGATCGCACGGAGCAAGGAGCACAGCCCCTGGGATCATCCCGTCACGGTCGTGGATGACGAACAAACCGATTTCCGGTTCGTGGACTTTTTCGATTTTAACCGGCAAGGTTTGTTGCGGTTCGAATTTTATCGCGTCCGCATCGTGAGCTCGATCGACCATCCCGAAGTCATCGGTCACGACGCGCTGCTCAACGTCGAAGACTGCCGCGTCGAGGCCCGGGTGCCGCGCGCAACTTGACGCCGCAATCCGCTCCCTCTATCATTTCCGCCATGACCTCCAAAGAACGCATCCTCAACGCCCTTCACGGCCGCGACGTCGACTACCTGCCCTTCTCGCCCAACCTCGCCTATGTGTGGGAATTTTTTCCGAAGGACATCCAAAAACTCGGCTGGGGCGGATTCCAAAAACTCATCGGTTGCGATCCGCTCTGGCGCGGCGCGCCGTGCGTTGTCCGCACCATTCAGCCCGACAAGCTCCGCGTCGTTGAAACCAAAACTGACACCCACACGTTCATCGAACACCACACCCCTGTCGGCGTCACTCGCCAAGGTTGGACGCGCAGTGTCGACGGCAACACCAACCTACCTCACCGAGCATCCACTCAAGACCGAAGACGATTACAAAGTCCTTCTCTGGATGGAGGAAAACACCCGCTTTGAATTTGACTCCGCCAACGCCCTGCGCCACCTCGCCGGCGACGGACGCGACGGCCTTTCGGTCGGCATGCTCATCCCCCGCGACAAATGCGCCTTTCAGCATCTCGTCGAGCATCAGGTCGGCACGGAGGAACTCGCCTACGCGCTCGCCGATTTCCCTGACACCGTCAAGTCCCTGCTTCACGCCATGAACGCCAACGACCGCGCCTGCGCCGAACTCTCCGCCGCCGCGCCCTACGACTACTTCATCACGTGGGAAGACTCCAGCACGCAAAACTATTCGCCCGCGCAGTACCGCGAATTTATCGCCCCTGAAATCGCCGCCTGGTGCGCCTCCCTCGCCCGCGCCGGCAAGCCTACATGCAGCACGCCTGCGGACATCTCCGCGAGCTGCTCGTCCCCATGCGCGAGCAAAACATCTTCGCCGTCGAGAGCATCTCCCCTCCCCCAACCGGCAACATCGACATGCGCGAGGCCCGCGCCAAACTCGGCTCCCGCGTCGCCATTGTCGGCGGCATCGAACCCACCCAATTTTTACAACTTTCCCTCGACCAGCTCGCCCCTTACGTCGAGCGCGTCATCGACGACCTTCGCGGCGGTCCGGCTCTTCTCGCCAACTCCGACTCGTGTCCTCCCGGCGTCACGGTCGAAAAATTCAAGCTCGTCGCCGACATTGCCCGCAGCCATTGCGGTTGAAACGGCATCGTATTTTTCAACAACATTGGTGGATTTCAATGTGGGGCGCGACCGCCGGGCGCGCCGGGCGGTGGACAGGCTTTTATCCTGGGGCAGAGGCTTGTCCAGATTCCGGCGCGCCCGGCGGTCCACGCCCCACCATTTCTCAACCCCAACGGGGTTGCCTCGTGAGCGAGACATGACGCCTGCGCGACGCACCCGTCCGCCCCGGACGGGACGGCTCCGTATTCCGCGTCGTGGCGTGGCACGACCTCTGCCACGCCACAACGGCGTATTGACAACCGCGGAGAGGTTGAACATCAAAGCCCAGGGTTGCGCGTATTCGCGTTACCCTGGGAATACGATAAAAAAATTCCAACCCCGGAGGGGTTGAACAATCTTCTTCCGCCAACAAATTCCCGGCATGTTGTTGGCATGATTTCAATTATTTTTGTGCAACCCCTCCGGGGTTGATTTCGGTTTGATACGCTGACTCAGGGTAACGCGAATACGCGTAACCCTGGGCTTTGTTGTTCAACCTCTCCGAGGTTGGAGAGATGTGTGTCAAGAATGTCTGTCTTATCTTCATCGTTGTGGCGTGGCAGAAGTTTTGCCACGCCACGAGCCGCTTTTTGCGTACTCACAGCTCTTCGTCGAAGCACACCGCGACTTTGCCACATTTGCCTTCGTTCATCAGCGCGTAAGCGTCGCCTGCTTTTTCCAGCGGGAAGCGATGCGTGATGAGGTTCGCCGGATGGATGCCCCAGCGCACGAGGCGTTCAGCGAGTTCCTCCATTTTCCAGGTCGAAGTCACCCAGCTTCCGTAAATCGCTTTTTGATCGTGAATGATGTCCGGGCTTGGATTGAACGAACACGTTCCGCCTTCGCCGACAAACGCGATTTTGCCCCATTTGCGCGCGGCGCGGATGGCCAGTTGGCGGCCCGCATCAGCGGCCGAACAATCAAAGGCGCGCTCGACGCCGTTGCCGCCAGTCAGCGCGCGCACTTGCTCCGCGTTCGAGACAACATGGTCAACGAGTCCGAGTTTTGTCGCGAGTTCCGAGCGCGCGGGCGTTGCGTCGCAACCGATCAATTTTTGCGCGCCCATGGCCTTCGCGAGCATCAGGCACGCGAGTCCGACAGGACCGAGGCCAACAACCAGCACGGCGTCGTTGCCGCAGACGCCAACCTTTTCAATCGCCTCGTACACCGTGCCGAATCCGCACGCGATCTGCGCGCCGTCGGCATAGCTCAGCGACGTTGGCAACGCGATCAAATCCTTTTCCTCGGCCAGCATGTAAGGCGCCATTCCGCCGTTGCGCTGCCAGCCATACGCACGGCGCCATTCGCTCGTGCAACTGATCATGTAACCGCGGCGGCAGTCGTTGCACACGCCGCAACCGGAGATGTGATACACGACCACGCGATCGCCTTCCTTGAAGCGACGGCAACCCGGCCCCGCCTTCACGATTTGTCCGCACGGCTCGTGTCCCGCGATCATGCCGGGTTGATAGCCTTCGGGTCCCTTGCCCGTGTGCTCGCGGTAAATGCAGCGGATGTCGCTGCCGCAGATCGTCGAGGCTTTCATTCGAACAAGCACCTCGCCGTGTCCGGGGATTGGCACGTCAAACTCACGCAGTTGCACGGTCGAATCGCCCGGCAAAATCGCGCCTTTCATGGTGGTTGGAATATTCATGATATGTCGCTCGGTGGTTGTGAGAAAAGGAAAAAGTCTGGCGTGGCAGAGGCAGGGCTCTGCCACGAGCGGTTATGGCCAAAGTTGGGCCGGATATTGACCGGCGGCGTGAAGCGCGGCAAGCTGAGATTGGACAGCGGGAAGGTCATCCTGATACGTGACGCCAAACCAGGGGCTGGAGGTGGGCAGAACGGTGACCGTGGCGAGGCGCGTGGCGATGAGATGATCGACAGCGGCGGGAAGATAGCATTCGGCTTTTGGCTCCGCGTGATGCGCGGCGAGCCAGTTGGCGAAGTAGTCGGAAAGGAGCGGCATGAAATCGGGCGTGAAGGCCCAGTTGTTCAGCGAAACAGGTTCGCAGCCGGTGAAAAAAACGAGATGTTCAGCGTCAGCGATGTCTTCGGCGCCGGCGGGCGTGGCGCGGAGCCTGGTGTGTTCGCGGATGGTGAGAAGACGGCCGTTGGCGTCGGTTTGGCAGATGCCGCGGGAGACCGTGCCGTGCGGCGAAAGCGTGCGGTTGAGCTGGTAACCGGCCATGGCGAAGTGAGGCGTTTCGGACGCGTGCGACGCAAAAAACGTGGCGTGATTTTGGAACGAATCGAGTCCGTAAAAGTCGTCGGCATTGATGACGCAAAAAGGGTCGTGAATGAGCGCGCGCGCGGCGTAAAGCGCATGCGCGGTACCCCAGGGTTTTTGGCGTTCAGGATGAAGCGTGAACGGCGCGGGAAGATCGTCGAGGGATTGGAAGGCGTGATCGACGCGAAGCGCGGAGGTATATTTGGACGAAACGGTGTTTCGAAAAACGTCTTCAAAATCGCGGCGGATGACGAAAATGACGCGGTCGAATCCGGCGCGAAGAGCGTCGAAGATGGAGTAATCCATGAGGGTTTCGGCATGTGGTCCGACGGGTTGGAGTTGCTTGAGTCCGCCGTAACGAGAGCCGAGACCGGCCGCGAGAAGGATGAGTGTCATGGTTCGAAGGATTTGATTCCCCAGATGTCGCTGGCGTATTCGTTGATGGTGCGGTCGGAGGAGAATTTTCCGGAGCGGGCGATGTTGAGGATGGCTTTGCGGGTCCAGGCGGCCGGGTCGCGGTAGAGGGTTTCGACAGCGGTTTGGGTTTTGATGAACTCGGGAAGGTCGGCGAAGAGCATGTAGTAGTCGGAGGAGAGAAGGGCGTTGACAATGGGGTCGAAGAGGCCGGGGTGCATGAGCGAAAAGACGTTTCGCGAGATGAGATTGAGAACGCGCTGAAAAAGCGGCGAGGCGTTGTAGAGGTCGCGCGGATTGTAAGTAGGGCGCAACTTTTCGACGTCATCGGCGGTGAGGCCAAAGATGAAGATGTTGTCCTTGCCGGCTTCTTCCATCATCTCGACGTTGGCGCCGTCGAGCGTGCCGATGGTGAGGGCGCCGTTGAGCATGAGCTTCATGCAGCCGGTGCCGGAAGCCTCGGTGCCGGCGAGGGAGATTTGCTCGGAAAGGTCGGCGGCGGGGATGATGCGCTCAGCCAGCGAGACGCGGTAATCGGGAAGGAAGATGACCTTGAGAATCTTGCTGATTTTGGGATGGGCGTTGATGACGTCCGCGACGCCATGAATGAGGCGGATGATGAGCTTGGCCATTTGGTAGCCGGGCGCGGCTTTGGCGGCGAAGATGAAGACGCGGGGATGAATGTCGGCGGCGGGGTCCTGAATGAGGCGGTCGTAAAGCGAGATGATGTAGAGGAGCTGGAGAAGCTGGCGCTTGTATTCGTGGAGTCGCTTGACTTGGACATCGAAAATGGCGTCGGGGTTGACGGGCTCGCCGACGGTCGTGCGGATGATCTGGGCGAGGGCGAGCTTGTTGGTGCGGCGGATGGAGAGGAAGCGGGATTGGAAATCCTTGTTGTCAGCGAAGTCTTCGAGTTTTTTGAGCTGGTCGAGGTCGGTGATCCAGCCGGCGCCGATTTTTTCGGTGATGAGGCGGGCGAGGCCGGGGTTGGCCTTGAGGAGCCAGCGGCGCTGAGTGATGCCGTTGGTCTTGTTTTGGAATTTTTGCGGGGACATCTCGTAGAAATCCTTGAAGAGCGTGGCCTTGAGGATTTCGGAGTGGAGGGCCGCGACGCCGTTGATGGCGGAGGAGCCGATGATGGCGAGGTTGGCCATGCGGACGCGCTTGTCGCCGTGCTCGTCGATAATGGACATGCGGCTGAGGCGGTCGTTGTCGCCGGGCCAGCGGATGGCGATTTGCTTGAGGAAGCGGGCGTTGATCTCGAAGATGATCTGCATGTGGCGCGGGAGCAGGCGCTGCATGAGCGGCAACGACCACGTCTCCAGGGCTTCGGGCAGGACGGTGTGATTGGTGTAACCCATGGTGCGGCAGGTGATGGACCAGGCGTCTTCCCAGGGGAGGCGCTCGCGGTCGACGAGAATGCGCATCAGCTCAGGAATGGCGAGGGCAGGATGGGTTTCGTTGAGATGAATGAAGGCCTTTTCAGGAAGGAGATTCCAGTCGTCGTTGTTGCGGCGGAAGCGGCGCATGATGTCCTGCAGCGAGCACGCGACAAAGAAATATTGCTGGCGCAAACGCAGCTCCTTGCCGGCGAGGACGTTGTCGTTCGGATAAAGCACCTTGGTAAGGTTTTCCGCGAGCACCTTCTTTTCCACCGCCTCGACGTACGAGCCGCGATTGAAATCGTCGAGGTTAAATTCATTGTCCGCCTCGGCCGACCACAGGCGCAGGGTGTTCACAAACTTGCCGCCGTAACCGACGATCGGCAGGTCGTACGGAATGCCGATCACCTGTTCGCCCGCGTGCCAGCGCCACTCCTCGCGTCCGCCAAACGTGATCGGCTCGACATATCCGCCGAACGACACCACACACGCATATTCCGGCCGCTCCAACTCCCACGGACAGCCCGCGCTCAGCCAGTTATCCGGCTCCTCAACCTGCTGGCCGTCGCGAATGCGCTGGCGGAAAATGCCGTAATTGTAACGCAAACCGTAACCCATGGCCGGCATGGAGAGCGTCGACAGCGAATCCAAAAAACACGCGGCCAAACGACCGAGGCCGCCATTGCCAAGGCCCGCGTCCGGCTCGTAATCGCGCAGGTCGTGCCAGTCGAGGCCAAACTCCTCCATCGCATTCGTGCAGTCTTCGGTCATGCCGAGATTGATCACGTTGTTGCCGAGCAGGCGGCCGATCAAAAATTCGAGCGAGAGGTAATGCACCGTCTTCACATTGGCCTGGGAAACCGCGGCATGCGTCGCCATCCACCGCTCGGTGATCCGGTCGCGCACCGACTGCGCGAGAGCCATGTAGCGGTCGCGGTCCGTCGCCGTGTATCCCGTCTTCGCGAGCGTGTACCGCAAATGCCAGGCAAAATCCTCGGCCAGTCCTTGCGCGGTCATTTCAATGCGCGGCTCTTTGTTCGTGCGGGATGATGGGGGTGTGTTCATGGTGACTCCTGAAAGAAAGGTTGCATCTTAACAAATACCCCCGCGCCGCGCAACGAATCCGCACGGGAAACGAACGCGTGAAAATGTGGAAATTCCAAAATCAAATGCCCCCCGGAAAGGATCGTCGCCTACAAAACGCCTTTCCCGTCGCCCCCCGGGGAGCACGAGAAAAAGGGATTAAACAAGGAGATGTGTCCCTTTTGACAGGTGATTCCAAACCAACCCGCAAAAAAGATGCCTCCATGAAAAATCAACATCTCCACCACGTTCCCGGCGAACACGTCACACACTAACAACGCATCGTACTGGAGAAAAGTTGGAACGGCAACGTCAAGAAAGGACGGTCCGTCCGCCACACTCAAACGCGAACTCCATCGTGGTATGGAAGGCAAAATTGTCTTCGACAAAATCAAAAAGGAACGCTTCTATTCCGAGTATAGCGCCGACAAAGCGCAGGCCGACGCCGACCATCAAAACGCCCCCCAAAAACCGCCCAGCGCTTCACCAACCTTCTCACCCAAGCCTTCCAACACCACATCCTCGACCTCAAAAAAAGTCCCCACTCATGCCCGTCACGACCTCATAAACCAAGGCTTCGCCGACGTCCCCGGCGTCAGTTCCGTTTACAACCACATCGAACGGCGACATTGGCATCTTCCACGGACACCCTCCCTATCACCCCGGGCCACGGTGCAAGCGACAATCCGCACCCCAAAAAGCCCAAAAATGCCCCGGAAACCGCTCCATCGAAGAACGCCTCACCGACGTTGCCGACGTGCAAAACTTCATCAACGCCATCCCCCGTCAAACCGCACGACAAGGAAAAACCGCACATGAAACTTTTTTCACTGCTTCCTAGATGGTGTAGTCACGAGTTTTTAAGTCGTATGATCATGCATGCAATATGGACGCATGCCAGGAATGAGGAGGTCCTCTTCGCATACCGTGTGGCCACGCCACGCCAGCCTTTGAGTCGCAAAAAAGCGTTCTCCACCAGATGCCGCAACCGGTACAAATACAGGTCGCAAGCGCGTTGAACCTTGCGGTTCTTGCGGCCGGGAATCACCACCAGCATCCCCGTGTCAGCCGCGTATTGGACAATCGCATCCGTGTCGTACCCGCGATCCCCGACCAACGCCGCCGCGTCCAGC
>JAVBOU010000006.1:0-5859 GCA_031550185.1 Kiritimatiellia bacterium
CCACCACCGTTGACACTCTCCCCCCCCCCCCCCGCCGTGCCCCTCCCCGCATCAGCCTTCAAACAAAAAAATTTGTCGGTGGCGGGCCTCCAAGCCGCCCCCCCCACGAAAAGTAATGTAGGACAGACGACGTGAAGCATGCCGAAGGTCTTCTTGTCTGTCTTACATTAGCCCCCGCAGGCGTTATTTTTTTTGCGGCGCGGGATACAACCGCACCACATAGACATCCACCGGTTGTCCTGTGCCGGTGGACGGTAGTTTGACGGTCAGCACTTGCGAAAAACGCATTTTTGCATTTTGGAAATGCTGCATGTTGTACGACCCCGGATCAAGCGCGGCGAAGAGCGGAACCTCCGGCATCTTGTCGGTTGCGGCGTTGACCAACGGCATGGGGTTGCAGTTGGCGAGGAATGTCGACGACGCCCGAACCGGACTCGCCAGCATCAGTTGCGGCGCGCGTTCGCTGATTAGAATCGCGTCCAGCGGTAATGCTTGCGTGATGGCCGTGGCCGCGTCACGGTACAAGAAACGGCGTTCCGCCAACTCCTTGATTCCCTGTCGCCACGTTGGACAGATCACAGCGGAAAGCACCAGTCCGCAGCCAATCAATCCGTACCAAAACTTCCGTCGGCTCACCATGCGTGGGCAAATCCAAATACACAACACCAACGCCGTGGCCAACGATAAACACAGGCGGATGTTGAGCAGAATTGCATCCACCGGTTGCCGCATGTAAGGCGCGAGCACGCCCATGGGAATTGCCGCGAAGCAAATGCTGACCGCCGTCACCACACACGGCAACACCAACGCGATCCGCACAATGGCGTTCGCGCGCTTTTTTATCCACAACCAGATTCCGGCCACACAAACTGCCCAAATCGGCAATGCCCACGTCAGCATCTGCGGCCACGTCATGTGCCACACCGATTGCTGTGGCAAGTTGTATTGGTTGGACGCGCACTTCTGCACCAACTCCATCGCCTTTGCCGGCACTTGTGGCAAGGTAAAACAAAATCCCGCGACCGCAGCCATCGTCACAAGAACCGGCATCAGCCACTTCGGCGCATCATTTCCGGCGCGCCGCAAATCCTTGCGCGCCTCCAGCCACAACACCGGCGAAAACAGCATGACCGGAATCAGATAATGCGTGTAGTACGTCCAAATGATGGCGACCGCAAAACAGTACGCCGGAACCATCACGTACAGCACCAACCGGTAATTCCACGCAAGCCACCGTTTGCCGCGCGCGACGCAAAACGCCAGCACCGACAGCGGCAGCACGGTCAGCAGCACCGTCCAACACGCCAGCAACGTCCCCGTCGGTTGGCGCGGAAACGACGTGATGCCGCAAAACACACGCTCAACCTTTGTCAAATCCGGCAACCCGTAATGGCTCGTCGTCTTGCGTATCAACTCCGCCGCCGTCAATCCGCTCGCCGCCATGTCCGGACGCAAAAGGATTCCCAGCGTCACATTGCGCAACGCGACCGTCACGCCAAACACCCCCAAAAACCACGCAAGGTCACACAGCCGCCACCGCGTCTTGCGTGCCGACCAGACGCCCGCCACC
The DNA here is from genome assembly GCA_031550185.1 of Kiritimatiellia bacterium. Lineage (GTDB taxonomy): Bacteria > Verrucomicrobiota > Kiritimatiellia > RFP12 > JAVBOU01 > JAVBOU01. The sequence continues at coordinate 1,571 of JAVBOU010000006.1, forward strand.
ACCATCGGCAGTAGCACGTACGCCGTCGGCTTCACCCACGCGATTAACCCGCACAACACGCCCGCCACCACGGTTCGCGCGACCGACCGGCCTGCCGCCAGCACATACGCCAACACAAACAACGACGCGATCAGCACATCGTTCGACGCCGTCCGCTCATACACCACCATGTACGGCGTCAGCATTACGCAACAGCAAAGGCAAAACGCAATCCACGGTAGCGTCCGCCGCGCCAAAAACCAAAAAAGCGCCGCGTATGCCGTCATTGTCATCAGATAAAACGGCACCCGCGCCGCCCACTATTCCAACCCAAACACGCGGTACGAAAGCCAGCACAGAAGATGCGTCAACGGCGAAAATCCAAATGTGCACGCCTCGCCCCTTAACACATCGACAAACATTCCGAAGCAAAATTTTTCCTTGCCGCCGCTGAGATAATATCCCTCGTCCGTCACAAAATAGCCATATTCCCAAAACGCCGGTGTCCCGCCATCGCAACTCAACCACGGCCACCGCGTCACGCCCCAAATCAGCAGCAACACCGCGAGAAAAAAGAAACGCGCCGCGGACGTCCGTCCTCCAGGAAATTGAATCCACCAACCCTTCAATATACAGCCCGTCACATGATGATTTTTCATGTCAACGTATTTTACCTCCATGTGACAACATGGTGCAAGAGCTTTCGGCGACAACGCGCAAACACCTCATGAATGATTTTTTGAAGTGAGCTGTTGCGGGGAATCGCAGCAATTGAATTTTGCAACACAGCCTTGCAAATCATTGCGGAAACGCGTTTCTTTTTGTATACTAGACACTTTTTGTGTTTCCGTAACAAAGGTGTTGAAACAATGTCCGAGGAAGAGAAAGCAGAGGCCGGAAGGCCGCGGCCGGTGATTGATGAAACGGTGTGCAAGGGGTGTGCGCGCTGCGTGGCGGCGTGTCCGAAAAAGGTGCTGAAAATGGCGGCGCGATTGAGCGTGCGCGGGGTGCATCCGGCGGAGTATGTCGGCGAGGGGTGCATTGGATGCGGAATTTGTTTTTATAATTGCCCGGAACCGTACGCGATTTGCGTGGAGAAATGAGGTCAACATGGTGAAGTTTGTCAAAGGCAATGAGGCGGTTGTGATCGGCGCGCTGTACGCGGGTTGCGAGGCGTATTTTGGATATCCGATCACGCCGGCGAGCGAGATTGTGCACGCGGCGGCGGAATGGTTTCCGGCGCTGGACCGGGTGTTTCTGCAGGCGGAGTGCGAGACGGCGTCGATCAACATGGTCTATGGCGCGGCGGCGGCGGGCGTGCTGTCGATGACGGCGTCGTCGGGGCCGGGCATGAGCCTGATGCAGGAGGGTCTGTCGTACATGGCGGGCGCGAAACTGCCGGGCGTGGTCGTGAATGTGATGCGCGCGGGACCGGGACTCGGCAACGTTTATCCGGAGCAGGCGGACTACAACCAGGCGGTGAAGGGCGGCGGCCACGGCAACTATACGTGCATCGTGCTGGCGCCGGGCAACGTGCAGGAGATGTGCGACCTGACGATGAAGGCGTTCGAGCTGTCGGTGAAATATTTGAATCCGGCGATTGTGCTGGCGGACGCGGTGCTGGGGCAGATGATGGAGACGCTCCGCCTGCCGGCGCACGATGTGAAGCCGCCGGACACGAAACGCTGGGCCGCGCAAGGCACGCCGGACACGCGGGGCAATTTGATCACGTCGATCTTTCTCGACGCGCAAACGCAGGAGGCGCACAACATCGACCTGCAGAAAAAGTACGCGGTGATGCAGGACGAGGCGATGCACGAATGCTACCGCACGGACGACGCGGAGGTGGTGTTCGTCGCGTACGGCGTGTCGAGCCGCACGGCGCGCACGGTGGTCGACGAGTTGCGCGGCCAGGGCATTCGCGCGGGCTTGTTCCGGCCGCTGACGCTGGCGCCGTTTCCGCGCGCGGCGTTGTGCCACGCGTGCAAGGGCAAGCGCGTGATGGTGGTCGAACTCAGCGCGGGGCAGTTCCGCGACGACGTGGCGTTTCATCTTGCCGAGGGGTATGGTCACTACGAAAAGGTAGAGCTCATCAACCGCATGGGCGGCGTGCTGCTGCGCGTGGACGATGTGGTGGACGCGGTGAAGCGCGCGCAATCAAAGGAGATTTGAAATGGCATCAAAAGTTTTGAAAACAGTTGGCATGTACGAACAGTTTGAGCGCAGCGGCAAACCGACGCGCGCGTCGCACTACTGCGCGGGTTGCGGCCACGGCATTTTGCACAAGCTGATCACCGAGGCACTCGTTGATTTGGGGTTGCAGGACCGCACCGTGCTCGTGAATCCCATTGGTTGCTCTGTCTTCGGTTACTACTACTGGGACGTTGGCAACATCGGCGCGGCACACGGACGCGCGCCCGCCATCGGCACCGCGGTCAACCGCGTGCGCCCCGAAGCCATCACCGTCGTTTATCAGGGCGACGGCGACCTCGGCGCGATCGGCTTCAACAACACCTTCCAGGCGGCCAGCCGCGGCGAACGCATGGTCACCTTTTTCGTGAACAACGCCATCTACGGCATGACCGGCGGACAAATGGCGCCGACCTCGCTGCTCAACCAAAAAACCGTCACGTCGCCCGCGGGCCGCAATCCGCTCAACGAAGGTTATCCGCTTCACGTCTGCGAGGTCTTCAGCCAGCTCAAGGCGCCCGTCTACATCGCCCGCTGTTCGCTCGCCGACACCAAGCGCATCATGCAGGCGCGCGCCGCCGTGCGCAAGGCGCTCGAGTTGCAGCGCGACGGCAAGGGCTACGCGTTCGTCGAATTTCTCTCGCCGTGCCCGACCAACTTCGGCATGGACGCGCTCACCTCCGCCGCGTTCATCGCCAACGAAATGGAAAAAGAATTTCCCCTCGGCGTCTTCCGCGACATCTCCGCCGAAGTCGCGCCGCGCGAGTTCAAAAACATTCCCCACAAACCCGCCTCCAGCTTCTTTGCCAAAGGCGACGACACCGGCGTCGAGGCTCGCGAAGACCCCAACGCCAAAGAGCGCCGCTTCAAACTTTCCGGCTTCGGCGGACAGGGCATCTTGAGCCTTGGCATTTGCATTGCCGAGGCTGGCCGCCACGCCGGACGCTTCACCTCTTGGCTGCCCAGCTACGGACCCGAACAACGCGGCGGCTCCGCCTCCTGCTCCGTCGTCGTCGCCGGTCGCGGCGTCGGCTCGCCCAGCGTTGACACGCCCGACGTGCTCGTCTGCATGAACCAACCCGCATACGAACGCTTCGCGCCCACCGTCGCAAAAGGCGGCACCCTCATCGTCGACGCCACCGTGCCACTCGACGCCGGCAAAGCCCCCGAAGGCGTGCGCGTTTTGTCCATTCCCGCGATCCAGCTCGCGCAAGAAAACGGCGTGCCAAAAGCCGCCAACACCGTCATGCTCGGCGCCCTGGCCGCGCTCGGCGTCACCGGCCTTCCGCGCGACACCCTTCTCAAGGCCCTTGCCGACAGCTTCTGGAAGAAGCCCTCACTTGTTCCGAAAAACGAAGCCATTTTTGCCGCCGCTGAAACGTGGTGCGCCGAACACATCAAATAACACGGAGCCGCTTATGAGCAATCAAATTCAAAACCTCGCCATCCGCCTGCGCGGCATGCGAGAGGCCGCCGAACTTTCCATTCGCGACGTCGCCAAAGCCACCGGCATCACCGACGTCCAGTACGAGGATTACGAAAACGCACGCGCCGACGTGCCCATGAGTTACCTCGCGCAACTCGCCGCGTTTTACCGCGTCAACACCACCGTCTTCCTCACCGGCTCCGACGCCCATTCGCACCTTTTTCACGTCACCCGCGCCGGTCAGGGGCCTGTTATCGAACGCCAAAAAGCCTACCATTACGAAGCCATTGGCGCCGGTTTCGCCGGCAAGAAAATGGAAGCCTTCATGGTTCGTGTCGAGCCCAACGACAAGCCCGTCAACGAAAACACCCATCCCGGCCAGGAGCTCAACATCGTCATGCAGGGCCGCGTCCTCATCCGCATTGCCGGCCACGACGTGACGCTCAACACCGGCGATTCCATTTACTTCGACGCCACCCAACCCCACGGCATGAAAGCGCTCGATGATAACGCCGCCGAATTTCTCGCCGTCATCAACGCGTGAGGGAAGACAAACCGTGCGGAATGCGTCATCCAAACGCGAGACCCTGGAACGGCTGAACACCACAGCCCCGGATCACAAAACGCCGATGCAAAAGCATAACCCCTGCTTGTGGCGTGGCACGACCTCTGCCACGCCACGCCAACACATTAG
>JAVBOU010000139.1:0-9079 GCA_031550185.1 Kiritimatiellia bacterium
CCCCCCCCCCCCCCCCCGCGACTTTCGGCTTTCATGCACATCGTCCTCCTCCATCCCGAAATCCCCCACAACACCGGCGCCATTGGCCGCCTGTGCGTCGGACTCGGTTGTCCGCTTCATCTCATCCGTCCGCTCGGCTTCTCCCTCGACGAACGCCACATCCGCCGCACCGGCCTCGACTACTGGCAACACCTCGACCTGCACCTTCACGACAACTGGGAAAGCTTTCTCGCCGCGGCTCAACCCGCGCGCCTTTTCTTCGCCAGCACGCGCGGCACGCGTTCGCTTTACGACTGCCGTTTCAGCGATCACGACGCGCTTGTTTTCGGTGGCGAAAGTTGCGGCCTGCCATGCGACTTTTACGAGCGTTATGGCGGCGACCTTTTTCAGATTCCCATGCCCGGCGTTCACGCCCGCAGCCTCAACCTCTCCAACGCCGCCGCAGTCTGCATGTACGAAGCCTGGCGTCAGATCAACGCTTCGTGTCCGACAGCGCCGCCAGCATCCCGCCCATCACCATCACCACCACCAGGCTGCTGCTTCCCTGGCTGATGAACGGCAGCGTGATGCCCGTCATCGGCAGCGCCTTCGTCACGCCCGCGAGATTAAAAAGCGTCTGCGTGGCCAGCGACGCCGTCAGCCCCGCGCCCAGCAACACCGCGAACCCGTTGCCCGCCGCGCCCGCGATCCGCCACCCGCGCACAAACCAAAACAGGTACAGCCCGATCAACAGCGCGCAGCCCAGCAACCCCAGTTCCTCCGCGATCGCCGCGTAAACAAAATCCGACCTCACGATCGACACCGCCTCCGGCATTCCCTCCCCAAGCCCCGCGCCAAACGTCCCGCCCGCAAACATCGCCGTCAACCCCTGCAACGCCTGCCAACCCTTGTTCATGCTGTCCGAAAACGGATCGCGCCACACCGCCATCCGCTCGCCCACATGCTTCGACACCCACCCCAGCACCACGCACACCATTGCGCCCGCCGCCAGCCCCAGCGGAATATAGCGGAACCGTCCCGACGCCACATACAGCATCACCACCAGCACCACATTCAGCAGCATCAGCAACCCCAGGTCATGCAGCATGAACACCATTCCCGCCGGCGCCAGCCACAACGCCCCCAGCAACAGCAAATCCCGCCCCGGCGGCATCGGCACGCCCATCTGCGTCTGCGCGAACGCCTTGCCGCGGCGTTGCAAAAACATCGCCGAAAAAATCACCAGCAGCGGCTTCACCACCTCCGTCGGATTGATCCGCCCCGGCAAATAAATCCCGCCGCGATACTTCCGGCCAAACACCAGCATCGCCAGCAGCGCCGCGACCGCCAGCGCGTAACACACATAGCCCAGCCACCCCCAATCCTTCAGCCGCCCCGCCTTCAACAGCAGCACCGCACCCAAAAATCCCGCCATTCCCAACGGCACCCCCAACCCCGTCATCGTCCGCCACACCCCGTCCTCCGCGTACACACCCAGCCGTCCCTGCACCAGCATTCCCATCGCGCACAACACAAACATCCCGCCCGCAAACCCCTCGTCCCCGCGCCAGCCCGACACCCTCAGCACACCCCACGCCGCCACCGCGCAACCCGCGTACACGCCGACCAACGCCGACCACATCCCCGTGTGCAACACCTCCCCATTGCGCACCTCCACCCCCAGCGTCCTTAACGCACCTGCCACCAGCAACACCAGCCCCGCCAGCATCAGCCCGCCCAACACCCAACCAAAACCTCCCGCCTGCGTCGCTTGCCGCGGACGCTTCTCCGGCGCCGGTTTTTTCTCCACCGGCTCCTCCGTTGCCTTCGGACGTTTCGCGGTTGCGCGCCCGCCTGTTTTTTTTCGTTCAGCCATGACGTCGCCTCTTCACACTACAAATGTCCATGCTCAAGCGGAAACATGTGTGCATCGGTTTTCTTTGCAAGCCGGACAAACGATTTTCAAAGCGCTCATTTTGATTTCTTACTGCAAGGGCGGGATTTTTACCAATGGTTCATGGCGTTCAACATGCCCCCAATTGTCCATCAATTCTTGTTGATGCAAAATCGCCCACTCGACCACAAGTCCAAGTGCGCGGGCAGGCAGATAACCTTCAATCACGCCCAGCGTCTGGAGATTGACGCAACACCTATGTTCACCGTATTGCGCGTGAAAATGCGGCGGATTGTGTTCGTCGTAATACATGCTGATGATAATGCCGAAAAAATCACTGATGTGTGGCATGGACACTCCAATCTTGCTGTTGCCATTGTTCAAATGTCAAATGATTGAGCTGGAGCCAAACATTGTCGGGGCAAATGTCAATGTAGTCATTCCAGGCGATCGCGCCACACGCGTCAACATGAACCTGTGCGAACAAATCATCCTTGTCCCAGCTTTGAAAAACGCCCTTGTGCGCCAGATGTCCCAAATCAACAACACCTTCCACCCCGTCTGAAAACGCCACGTAAATGGAGTATTTTGCCAACGCCTTGACTTCCATGACATGTTTATTCATGATCCACCTCCGTGCCGAAAATTTGACTTGCAGACATGTTTTCCCTCCGTTAAATGACTTTATACCACAGCTTATCCACGCGGGCAATGTTGAACTTCGCCTCACACCCGGCAACAGCATTTACTTTTGCGCCCCAACGGGGCAGGTCATCCCAGCCCGGGGCAACGCCCTGGGTCAAGGGCAAATCGAAATTGCGCCCTGAAAGGGCAGGTCAATTTCGACGGTTCAGCCTCACGCGCCCGCTCAAGATTAACCTGCCCCTTTGGGGCGAGTAATAGACTTGTTTCAAAACCTGAACATGGAGGGCGAGCGTCCTCGCGAGCCGCAACAGGATGGTTTCAGCACAAATATAGTGTTTTCACTCGATATTGATACATTTCTGGCGACTTTTGTCTTCAGTGTCGAAGACACGTAACAATAGTAACCGTCGGTGGAGCGAAGCGGAACCGGCGGGAGTCGCCCCTCATTTATCAACCCCGGAGGGGTTGAACAAAACCGGTGAACGCACGCACGGGTTTCAACATTCCGGTTGAGTTCAGCCCCTCCGGGGCTGGTGTCAGAGAGATCGCTTTCCGCCGGTTCCGCACTCGCTTTGCTCACGCTCCACCGACGGTTACTTTTGTTACGCACCTTCGGTGCTATAAGATTTTCATGTCGCAATATTGCGTGAAAACACTATAGTTCGGTTTTTGCCTGTTGCTCGCGCAGGGCAACTGCATTCACGGCCGCACCACTCCCAATCTCACCGCCTCTTCTAAAATCGCCTTCGCGATTGGCGCCGCTGTTGCGCCGCCAAAACCGCCGCGCTCCACCAGCACCGTCACCACGATCTGCGGATTGTCCTGCGGCGCAAAGCACGTAAACCACGCGTGATCCGGCCCGTTTGGCGCTTGCGCCGTGCCGGTCTTTCCGCACACGCGCAAACCCGGCACCTCCGCGTTTTTACCCGTTCCTCGCGTCACCGCCTCGCGCATGTAACCGCCCAACTCGCGCGCCGCCGATTCACTCACAATCCGCCCCAACTTCACCGGCTCGGTCGTGGCAAGCAATCGCGGCTGCCACAACTCCCCGCCGCCCGCCACCACGCTTGTCCACATCGCCACATGCAGCGGCGTCACGACCATTGCGCCTTGTCCGATCCCTGTTTGCGCCTGCACGCGCCGCAAACGCGGTTCCGGAAATTTGCCCTTTGCCGACGACATCTCCCGCCCTTCCGCCGACGCGTAAACCCATCCCCCGTTCAAATGCAATCCCTCCGCCAGCGCCTCCAACCGCCCCTGCCCCAGCGCGATCGCCAGTTGCGAAAAATACACGTTTGACGAATGCACAAATCCTTCCTTCAGTCCGATCGTCCCCCATCCTTTCCAAACCCCGCCCCGCCGTTGCGCCGAATAATACTCGCTGTCCCGAATTGCCGGCACGCCGCGCTCCGCCACAAATCCCTCGCCCGGGCATTCGAACACCGGCCGCATTCCCGCGCCCAGCGCGCCCAGCGCCGTCACAATCTTAAACGTCGATCCCGGCGGATACCGCCCCTCCACCGCGCGGTTCAACATCGGCGCGCCCTCCACGTCCCGCATCGCCACCTGCACCTCCTCCGGCCCATACGACGGCGCCGTCACCATCGCCAGCAACGCGCCGCCCACTGGCCGCATCACCACGACCGCGCCGCGCTTGCCCTCCATCTGCGCGTACGCAAACGCCTGCAATTCCTTCAGCAGCGTCACCTGCACATCATCCCCGCGCACCTTGTCATTTCCCAGCTTTTTCACCAGCGCCTGCCGCACGCTTTCCCCTTCCGCGCGGCTCGCCGCGTCGCCGCGCATCACGCCGTTCATCATCCGCTCCAACCCGCTCATTCCAAACCGCCGGTCATAAAACCCCACCAGATGGGTTCCCGCCGAGCCCAGCGGATAACTGCGCAAACGCCCCTCACCGCGCTCCGCCAAAACCTCCCCGTGCACATCCACAATCCGCCCCCGCTGCACCCGAAACGACTCCCGTCCCTCCCGCGTGTTATATGCCCGCATGAACGAATAAAAACGCTCCCCGCCAAACACGCCCACCTGCCAGCACGCCTGATACAGAAACACCACCGCAAACGCCCCGCCCAGCAGAATCCACAAACTCCCGAACAACCGTTTTCCCTTGCGTCCGCCCGGCCCCAGCATCACCCCCAACACCGCCGCAGCCAGCGCGCCAAACACCACCACATCCAACACATGCAGCACCCCTTCGCTTGCGCCTTTTCCAAACACCAGCGACAACAACGTCTCCATCACGCCACCCCACCCAGGCAAACCGCACCCGTGGCGTGGCACGACCTCTGCCACGCCACCACAAAATTTTTCGCCGCCTCCCGTTTCATTCCCGCTCCCCCTTCACCATCCGAAACGCCGTGGCGTGGCACGGCTCCAGCCACGCCACAAACCCGCCGCCCCTCACCATCTCCAACGCCACCTTGTCCGCCCGCACCAACCCCTCAAAAATCTCCTCCACCTCTTGCCCCACACACGCCTCGCCATCCACCTTCAACCCGTCGCGCCAAATCGTCAGCCGCCACATTCCCTCCCCTTCCAACACATCCTCCAACCTCACCGTCCACACCCGCGGCGTTTCCGTCACGCCCGCGATCCAAACGCCCGCGCCTTCCCAACGCGCACCCATGACAAACTGCCCGATCTCGCCGCGCAACCACCGCACGCTCTCGCCGCTCAACACCGCCATCGCCCGTTGCGCCGCCGGTGTCCCCACACCCAAACACCCCGCCCGTCCTGCCACAAACACATCCGTCAGCCAATGTTTCCCCAACTCCGTCCGCGGCGCAATTTCGCCATTCATCAGCTCCTTCGGCGAATCCGCAAACACCATCACCACCGCGTCCTCTTCCGTCCACACACGCGCCATCCGTCCGTGCGGATACACCACCAGTTGCGGCGTCTCCAACGGCGCCAGCCACGTCTCTTCGCGCGACGCCCAAAAGCCCACCACCCGCGCGCCTTCCGGCAAACGCCACGCCTGCGTGCCTTCCGCAACAACGCGCACGCCGTCATCCCACACCTCCACGCCGCCGCGCCGTCGGCCGCCGCGCAAGTCCGACGCCTCCACCATCACGCGTCCGTCAAACCACACGCCAATCCGCGCGCCCCACAATCCTTCCGCCGCTACCTCCACATTAACCCTTCCGTTCGACGAAATTTTCGTCACAACTTCAATCCCTCAAACGCATCGCCGAGCGAGCCAAACGTCTTCCGGTCCGCCTTCTGCCGCGCCATAAAATTCTGCGTGTCATCCTCCACGGTCGACTTCACCGCGCCCTGCCATTTCGCCGGCGTGGTCAGGCTCACCTTCTCGCCTTCGACGTTTTTCACAATCAACGTCACCTCGCTCCGCGGCGGATACGCGCGCTCCAGTTTCGACGCCATTGAGCCGCCCTGCGTCACCTCCGTCTCGCTCACATGCAACAACCCCGTCTTGTTTTCCGAGAGCCGTACGAACACGCCAAACTCCTTGTACGCCTCCACGATTCCCTTCACCTCCATGCCCGGCGCCAGCTCGCCCGGCTTCAACTTCGCAATCCGCTCGTCCACCGGTTTCAAGCCGATCCGCCGGCGGTCATGCTCCACCGTCTCCACCTGCAACAGCAACATCTGCCCCTCGCTCACCACCTCGCGCGGCGACATGATCCGCCGCCCGCCAGCCAGCCGGCCCGTGCCGACCAACCCCTCCACGCCCTCGCCCAAATCCACGAACGCGCCGAACTTTTCGATGCGCGTCACCTTCGCCTCCAGCACCGCGCCCGGCGGATACTTCTCCACCACGTCCAGCCACGGATCCCGCATCAGCGCCTTCAAGCTCAGCGACACGCGTTCCTTCTCCCAGTCGATCGCCACCACGCTCACCTCCACCTCGTCGCCCGCCTTCACCACCTCCTCCGGTTTCGTCCCGTGCTTCCACGACAACTCCCGCAGTGGCACCAGTCCATCCATGCCACCCAAATCCACAAAGAAACCAAAGTCCGCCAGCCGCGACACCCGGCCCTTCAACACCTGCCCCTCCTGCAGGCTCGACTTCAGCGCCTCCTTCTGCGCCGCCCGTTCGCGCTCCAGCAGCATCCGGCGGCTTACCACCAGATTCCCCTCCTCCTCGTCATACTCCATCACCGCAAACGGAAACTTCTTCCCTACATACACCGCGTCCGGCGTCTTAAACAAATCCATCTGCGAATAGGGACAAAACGCCCGCTTTCCCGCCACTGTCACCTCATATCCGCCCGTCACCTCCTTCTGCACCAGACCCTCCAGCGGCAGCCCGCTTTCCTTCGCCTGCACCACCGTCTGATCCGCCACCGCATGCTTGTTAATCCCCGCCGCGCGCGTGAACAACAGCGCCCCTTCCCGCTGCTGCACAAAAATCACCTCCATCACATCCCCCGGCTGCACGCTCACCTTCCCCTCCTCGTCCGCAAACTCCGCGATGTCCGCCAGCCCCTCGTGCTTGCTCCGCACATCCAGCACCACAAACCCCTCCCGCACCGCCGTCACCTTCGCCTTCACTTTTTCGCCCGGCGAATACCCTCTCACATAATTCTCCAGCTGCCCCTCCAGCATCGCCGCAAACATGCTGCGATCCGCCTCATTCACTTCGTGCTTCCGTGCCATGACAAAATCCTCGCTTCAAAAATTGCAAAACATCAATTATACCCAAAACCCCGCCCGCCGCGCATTCAAAAAAAATCCGCGCCGTGGCAGAGCCCCACCTCTGCCACAACGCGACTTTCCAACCCGTTTCTTTTACAGCCGCGGCGGATTCCCCGCATATCCCGCCACATTCCGCAACCCCTCCATCGCGTCACGCAGCGGAAAATATTCCAGCCCGATATGCCCCGCGTAACTCGCGCGATCCAGCGCCGCAAACACATACGGCGCGTTGATCTCGCTCGCGTCCACCTCGTGGCGGCCCGGATGCCCCGCCACATGCACATGCGCGATCTCCGCCACATTCGCCGTCATCGTGTTGATCAAATTCCCCTCCGTGATCTGCTGGTGATAAATGTCATACAGCACCTTCACGTTCGCACTCCCCACCTCGCGGATGATCGCAAACGCCTCCTCCGCGCGGCTCAAAAAATACCCCTTATGATCATAAAGCAAATTCAACGGCTCCACCGCCAGCGTCACTCCCGCCGCCTCCAGCATCGGCGCCGCCGCGCGCAACCCCGCCACCATCGACGCCCGCTGCTGCTCGCGCGGCGCGCCCGTGTCATTGCCTGTTTGCGAAATCAACACCCGCGTCCCGCAACTCCCCGCCGCCGCGATCGACTCCCGCAATCCCTCCAAATACGCCGGCCGCTGCGCCGGATCCGTCAGCGACACAAACCGCGTGCAAAACGCCGCAATCTCCACCCCGCACCGTTTCGCCGCCGCCGCCACCGCCGGCAAATCCTTCTCCCACCACGCCCAAAACTCCATCGCCAAATGCCCGCTTTCGCGAACCCTCTCCACCGCATCCTGCGTCGGCATCTTGCCAAACACCGCATCCGTGCAAACCGAAAATTTCATAGTGCCGCAAGTTTACCAAACCCCCACAAAAAAATCCCACAATAAATTCCCGCCACCTCACGTTACTCTGCCTGTAAACACCAACGTGTGATTTCCAACAACCCCCCAAGGAGTTCCTTCCATGAAAACCATCCTCCTCTCCGCAGTCGCGGCCTTCTCCGTCTGCTCCCTCTTCGCGCAAGACGCGCCTCCCGCCGCGCCCGGCGGCATGCCCCCGCTCGCCGACGGCGCCCGGCGCATGATGGCCGGCGGCGGCCGCATGGGCGCCATGCTCGGCGGCGGCGACCAGCTCGACATGCTCACCCGCATGCTCCAGGACCCCATCGCCATCAAAAACACACTCGGCGTCTCCGACGAGCAAATCGAAAAACTTCAGCAGCTCCTCGCCCCCATCGACGTCAAAATCAAAGACATCGACGACACCATCCAAAAGCTCGGCCTCGAGCAGGCCAACATCTTCGCCAAGACCCTCGCCGACAAAGAAGGCAAATCCGAAGAAGAACTCCTCGCCCTCACCGACAAGATCGGCAAGTCCAGCACCGACCGCGCCCGCCTCCGCGTCCAGCGCCTCCTCGCCATCAAGCAGGTGCTCACCCCCGACCAGGTCGACAAAGCCTCCAGCCTCATCAAGGCCCGCGCCGCCCGCCAGGCCGAAATCAACCGCGCCATCGCCGACGGCGACATGGAAACCGTCGGCCGCCTCTTCCGCGAGCAGATGGGAGCCGGCGGCGATCGTCCCGGTGGTGACCGTCCCGGCGGCTTCCGCCGCGGCGGCGACGCCCCGCAGGGCGGCAACCGTCCCGACCGCCCCCGCGGCAACCGCCCCGACCGCGGTAACGACGCCGCACCCGAAGTCCCCGCTCCCCAGGGCTGGAACTGAGCATGAACCCCGTGGCGTGGCAGGACTCCTGCCACGCCACGACCCTTTTTTGACGTCTTCATGGGCCATGTCCAAATCCGGCAAAAAACGCAAACGCCTCTCCCGTCCGCCCCCCGCCCCCCGCGGCGGGCCCGGCGGGA
>JAVBOU010000071.1:0-6332 GCA_031550185.1 Kiritimatiellia bacterium
TCCCGCCCCCCTAAAACACCCCCCCCACAACCGCTAACGGTTCCCCTTATAAACCCTTTTGGGGGTGGGGCCGTCGCCCCCCCCCCCCACGAAAAGTTTTTCACTCACGAGGCTATAAGGTGGGGCGCGACCGCCGGGCGCGCCGGGCTTAGGACAAGCCTGAATCCGCAACGCAAGCGACAAAAATAACCGTCCATCCAATAGACCTGTTGTGATATACCGGCTTCATCCGCCAGTGATACATGTGACGTTGTGTCAAGGTATTTCGCTGGATTTTGATGTTCAACCGTTGATCCCGCCCCGTTGAGGCTTGTGTCATGTGTGCGGCAATGATGTAGGGCTGCGAGGCAATAGCCCCTTGCCCTACGCTAATGATACAAGGCTTTCAGCCTTCAATGTGCGACGGTTCGTCGCGTGCCGTCCCGTTAGGGACGGGATGTCGGTAGACAACGCATCATGAAAGATTATCCGTCCTGTAGGGACGGGAGGTTGCGTCGCGCAGGCGTCATGTTTTCCACGCTCATCATGGATGCAGGAGAAAAAGGAATGATTTGACGTTGTCGTGCGCAACATTCCGTCCCTATGGGACGGATATGGTTTTGCAATTCGATTTCTACCGACATTCCGACCCTAACGGGACGGGTGCATGTGATGGTACGGCTTTGCAATTGTATACGCCAATGTTAGATGACATAATAACCCAACAGGTCTAATGCCCGGCGCGCCCGGCGGTCGCGCCCCACCTTTACGCTGCGGTACGGTGAGTGAAAAAGCTTTACCCCTTGCGAAACTCACCCGGCGTTTGGGACGTCGCTTTTTTGAAGGCATTGGCGAAATGATGCGGACTCGACCAGCCGGTGCGTTCGGCAATGACGGCGAGTGTGAGGCGGGTGTGTGTGAGGAGGCGTTTGGCTTCCTCGATTTGAAGGCGGCGCCACTCGAACGCGGGCGTGGTGGCAAGCGTGCGTTGAAAACGGTTTTCCAAAGCGCGACGCGAAATGCGCACCGATTGGGTCAGCGCGGGAACGTCGGGCGCGAGGTGAAGATGCTGGAGAATGTACGCCATGGCGCGCGCGACAAATGGATCGCTGAGATTGGGACGCGCGGACGATTCGCGAACCAATAACGTTTCGGGCGCGATGCGCTGAAGTCGTTTGACGGGCTGGCGCAACAAAAGTTGCTGCAACGTCTCGGCGGCGCGAAAACCAATGCGGCGCGCGGGCAGCGGAATTGAGCTCAAGGGAATCGAGGCGAGCACGGATTGCATGAGATGATCGCCGACGCCGAGCACGGCGAGGTGATCGGGAATGCGCAGGCGGAGCGCAAGCGCGCGTTGGATGGCCTGCTGCGCGAGCGGGTCGCTGGTGCAGAAAAGCGCGGTGTGCGCGGGGAGCGTGGCGAGCCATTCGCGCCAGGTGGCGTTGGGCGCGAAACCATCGTGCGGCGGCGGTTCGAGGACGTGGCAATGGTGATGCTTTGCCACGCGAAGAAAGGCGTTGCGGCGGATGCGCGCGGCGTGGTTGGCGGGTTCGTGAAGGCAGGCGAGCGCGGCGGGATGTTGCGCGCGGAGGTGGTTGCAGGCGAGCGCGCCAATGGCGTCGTTGTCGGCGATAACGGAGGGAATTTTGGTGATCGCGGAGAGCGCGCCGGTGTTGACCATGGGGATGCGTGGACGCGGAAAAGCGTCGAGCCAGCGGTCGCTGACGATCTCGCCGATGAGGCCGTCGAGGCGCTTTTCGCGGAGCAACCGAAGTAATACGTTTTCCTGCGTGTAGTGCAATGGCATCACGCGCCAGCCGTTATGCTGGCGGGAAAATTCCTGCACGCCTTCAAGCAACGCGAAGGCGGTGGCCAGATCGCTGTCGAGCCACACGGCGATGGTCATCGATTCGCTCATGCCGACACCATGATTTTTTGCCGAAACAACATGCGCAAAATTATAATATCTTTGTTCGCAACAGCGCAATGCCAAACTTTTTTCGTTGGTATAAACTGGTGGCATCTTTTTCAAGAGGAGTCATTTTCATGAAGAAAGCGTTAATTACCGGCATCACCGGGCAGGATGGTTCGTATTTGGCGGAGCTGTTGTTGAACAAGGGCTACGAGGTGCACGGACTCATCCGGCGTTCGGCGAGTTTCAACACGCAGCGCATCGACCACCTGTATCAGGACCCGCACATCATGGGCACGCGCATGTTGCTGCATTATGGCGATTTGTCGGATTCGGGCGGGCTGATGAAACTCATTTATCAGATTCGTCCCGAGGAAATTTATCATCTCGGCGCGCAGAGCCACGTGCGCGTTTCGTTCGACACGCCGGAGTACACGGGCGACGTGACGGGCATCGGCACGTTGCGTTTGCTGGAGGCGATTCGTTCCGCGGGCATGGAAAAAACCTGCCGTTTTTATCAGGCTTCGTCGTCCGAACTTTTCGGCAAGGTGCAGGAAACGCCGCAACGCGAAACCACGCCGTTTTATCCGCGTTCGCCTTACGCGGTTGCCAAGCTCTACGCCTACTGGGCGGTGGTCAACTATCGCGAGGCGTATGGAATTTTTGCGAGCAACGGCATTCTTTTCAATCACGAGTCGCCGCGCCGCGGCCCGACGTTTGTCACGCGCAAAATCACGATGGCCGCGACGCGCATCAAGCTCGGGCTTCAAAACGCGCTCTATCTCGGCAACCTCGAATCGCGCCGCGACTGGGGTTTTGCCGGCGATTATGTCGAGGGCATGTGGCGGATGCTCCAACACGACACGCCGGATGATTTCGTTCTTGCCACCGGCGAAACCCACAGCATCAAGGAATTTTGCGAGGAAACGTTTGGCCTCCTTGATCTCGATTGGAAGCAATACGTCCGTTACGACGCGCGTTACGAACGCCCCACGGAAGTCGACCTTTTGCTCGGCGATTCGGCCAAGGCGCGCAAGGTTCTCGGCTGGATGCCCAAGTACGATTTCAAGCAACTCGTCCGCCTGATGGTCGAGTCCGACCTCAAACTCGCCCGCCGCGAACGCGCCGCCTTCGACGCCGGCGGCTCACTCGAAACCGCGGAGTAAGGGCTTGGCTTTTCCTATGAAACGCATATTTGTTACCGGCCATCGCGGCATGGTGGGCGCCGGCATCTGCCGCGCCCTTCACGCGCAAAACACCTCCGAAGTTTTGACCGTCACGCGCAACGAAGTGGATTTGTGCGACCAGGCGTCGCTGTTTGCTTTTCTGCAACGCACGCGGCCCGACGTGATTCTCCACGCCGCGGGAAAAGTCGGCGGCATTGAGGCCAATCGCACCCAGCAGGCGGCGTTTCTGTATGAGAATCTCGCCATGGCCGCCAACATCGTCGAGGGCGCCCGCCGCGCCGGCGTTCCGCGTCTGCTTTTTCTCGGCAGCTCCTGCATCTATCCGCGGCTCGCCACGCAGCCCATTTCCGAAGACGCCCTGCTCACCGGCGCCCTCGAACCCACCAACGAAGGTTACGCCATCGCCAAAATCACCGGCCTCAAACTCTGCCATTATTACCGCCGCCAATACGGCCTCTGCTACCATTCCGCCATGCCCACCAACCTCTACGGCACCGGCGACAATTACACACCGCGCGGCTCTCACGTCCTCCCCGCACTCATCCGCAAATTCGAGGAAGCCCGCGAATCCGGCGCCCGCGACGTCACACTCTGGGGTACCGGCAAACCCCTGCGCGAATTTCTGCACGTCGACGACCTCGCCAGCGCCTGTCTCTTTTTGGCCGGCCTCGAGAATCCGCCCGACCTCGTCAACGTCGGTTCCGGCCGCGAAGTCACCATCCGCGAGCTCGCCCAAATCGTCAACACCGCCACCGGCGCCAACGCCGAGCTCCGCTTCGACACCACCATGCCCGACGGCACCCCGCGCAAATTTCTCGACCTCACGCTCCTCAATTCCCTCGGCTGGCAATCCAAAATTTCCCTTGAGGACGGCGTTGCGAAAACCGTCGCCGAATTTCGCGCCGCCAAAAAAGACGGCTCCCTGCGCGAGTAATTGCCCCATTTTTTGATTGCGCACGCCCCTCTCAATCAGGTATTCTATTGCCTGTTGAAAGGTGTCCGTTAAAAACCGTGAAATACAAGCGCATCCTGCTCAAACTCAGCGGCGAAGTCCTCGGTAACCGCGTCTCCGGCGACAGCATCGACCCGGGGGTCGTCGCCGCCATCGCCAAACGCATCGCCCGCCTTGCCCAAAGCGGCGTCGAAGTCGGCGTTGTCCTCGGCGGCGGCAACATCTTCCGTGGCGCACAGGGCGAAACCGCCGGCTCCAGCCGCACCACCGGCGACTACATGGGCATGCTCGCCACCATCATCAACGGCCTCGCCCTTCAGGATGCCATTGAGGCCGCCGGCATCCCCACCCGTCTCCAAACTTCCATCGACATGCCGCAGGTCGCCGAGCCCTTCATTCAGCGCCGCGCCGTCCGCCACCTCGAAAAAGGCCGCGTCGTCATCTTCGCCGGCGGCACCGGCAACCCCTACTTCAGCACCGACACCGCCGCCGCACTCCGCGCCAGCGAGATCAAGGCCGAAGTCCTCCTCAAGGCCACCAAGGTCGACGGCATCTACACCGCCGACCCCAAAAAAGATCCCAACGCCAAACGTTACGACACCCTCACCTACGCCGAAGCCCTCCACCTTCGCCTCAAGGTCATGGACGCCTCCGCCTTCGCCCTTTGTATGGACAACCACCTGCCCATCATCGTCTTCGATTTCTTCGACGAAAACGCCCTCGACGCCGCTGTCCGCGGTGACAAAATCGGCACCCTCGTTTCCGCTTAACCCCCCCCCCCTGGAGAACCCACATGGCCACCCTCAAAGAAGTCCTCGCCGACGCCGACGACAAAATGAAATCCACCCTCCTCGTCCTCAAGGAGCGCTTCAACGCCCTGCGCACCGGCAAGGCCTCCCCCGCTCTCGTCGAGAACGTCCAAGTCTCCTACTACGGCTCCATGACCCGCCTACGCGACATGGCCGGCATCACCGCGCCCGAGCCCCGCCTCGTCGTCATCACGCCCTACGACCCCACCGCCCTCGGCGACATCGCCAAGGCCATCCTCGCCGCCAACATCGGCGTCACCCCTGTCAACGACGGCCGCGTCGTCCGCATCCCCATTCCCGAACTCAGCGAAGAGCGCCGCAAGGAAATCGTCAAAGTCGCCAAACGCGAATCCGAAGAAGCCCGCGTCGCCATCCGCAACATCCGCCGCGACACCAACGAGGCCATCAAAGCCCTCCAAAAAGACGCCGCCATCACCGAGGACGAACGCGACCGCAGCCTCGACACCGTCCAGAAAAACACCGACGCCTCCATCGCCAAAGTTGACGCCGAACTCAAGAACAAAGAAACCGAAGTCATGGCCGTCTAACCATAAAGGAATCCTCCCATGTCCGACAACGATACCCCCAACTCCATCCCGCAAAAGCCCGCCATTCCCGGTGCCAAACCCGTCATCCCCGGTGTCACCCCCGCCGGTGCTCCGCCCCGCGCCACCTCCCGCATCACCCCTCCCGGCATGGAACCCCTTCCCGCTGCCGACAACACCACCCGCACCGTCCGCCTCAAGCCCATCACCACCCCGCCGCCTGTCACCGCGCCGCCTTCCATCACCGCGCCCATTCCCGGCGCCGATCCCATTCCCGACGGCCCACGCCCGCCCACGCCCGCGCAGGTGCAGGCCGCCAAATCCAAGACCTCCCGCATCTCTCTCGAGCAGGCTATTTCCATGGACTCCCAGACCCCGCGCGCCACCCAGCAGGTCGAGCCCGCCAACGTCCTCGCTGCTCCTGCACCCGGCGCCGCGCCCCGCACCATCCGCCTCAAGCGCCCCACCGAAATGCCCACCCTTAAGGTCAACGCCGTTCCTCCGCCTTCCCCGCTTCCCGGCGCTGACGAACCCGCGACGCTTCCCACCGTTGCCGAAGCCGCGCCTGACCCCGACTCCTCCGTTACACAAAAGCGCACGCTCAAAGTCCGTCGTCCCGGCGCCCCTTCCATCGCGATTGGCGGCGCCGCGCCCGCCAAGGAACCCGACGCCCTTCCCGAAGGCATGACGCCCATTGCGGACAACGAAATGACGCCCCTCGTTCACATGGCTCCTCCCGAAAAAGGCAACGCCGTTTTCCTCGTCTTTGCCATTTTCGCCATCCTCGTCACCGCTTCCCTCATCGCCCTTTTCGCCTTCCAGCTCTTTGGCGAAAAAGCCGTCTACTTCCGCTTCACCGTCTAACGGCGTTTAACCCAAAATGTGCGTTGTGGGGGTGGCGGGCGCGGGGCGACCCACCACAGTATTAAAAAAATAGACTGGTGTGGT
>JAVBOU010000214.1:0-9949 GCA_031550185.1 Kiritimatiellia bacterium
CCCCGCCCCACCATGTAGCAAATGCAGCGTCATGCTTGCCGTCCTACCGGGACGGGCGCGTGTGATGATACGGTTTTGCAATTGCGCGCGCCAATGTCAGGTGGAATAATAATCCAACACGCCTAATGTAAGGCAGACGACGCGGCTTGTCATGGCAACACGCTGAGCGTGAGATTTGCGGTGCGGCGGGGCAGGGGAGCCCGGAGGGCGAGGAGGTCGTGCCAGATTTGCGCAAAGGGCGTGTCGGGCGGAGAGAAGGAGAAGTCGCAACGGAAATGGCAAAGGTTGCGGGCAAGGAGTTCGGTGTGAAATTCGAGGGCGGAAAAGGGAGCGTCGTGGATGGAAATGGCGCGGTTGTCGATGCGGTGGGAGCTGAGGGTGAGGGCGTTGGCGAGGTTGCGGTTGTTGGGCGTGAGATGGAGGATCGGCGAATTGTGCGCGGAATAAAGCGGTGAGGTTTCAGAGATGAAAAGCGGGGAATGCTGGAAGACGAGAATTTCGGGCGTGGGCGCAAAAGGTGTGAGGGCGAGAATGTTCGCAAGTGTGTCTTCGGGCGAGTGAACGCGGCGGGCGAGGCGGAGTTGGCGGAGCTGGTCGCAGGCAACGCGGTTGAGGGCGTGGAAGGGCCAGTCCGCGGTGATGTCGAGCTCAAGGTCGCCGGCAAGCGCGCGAAGGCGGTGGAGTGAGGCGAGGTCGGGGACTTCCCAAAGACGTTGGCCGAGCTCAAGCTGGCGGACGATAAAGGCGTCGAGCGCGGGCTCTTCGTGGAGGCGGGTGATAAGCGGAAGGGCAAGACGAAAAAGAGTCGCGGGCTGAGGGTTATCCAACGAAGTGTGATGAAGCTGGAGGATGATTTCGGCGGCGTTTGGAAATTCAGCGACGGAGTTAAAAAGATGCGCGGGAATTTTGAGGATGAAATGCGGCGTGGATGCGGATGGCGTCGGGGCTTCGGCAAACCAGTGGCGGCGTTCGGCGTCGATGATGGCGGCGCGCGCGGATTGGCGGACGTCGTGGAGTTGCTGGAGGAGATCGCGGCGGAGGGTGTTGAGAATGGAGGCGGGCGCAAAACAATGGTCGGGATCGTGGAGCTCGAGGGCGTTGAGATGAAAGGGAAATGGCGCGGTGCGTGAGAAAAGTTTGTGAAGCGCGGGACGGGTTTGTGAAGGATCGTCGGCTGGCGGAAGTGAGCAGGGAAAATGGATTTGCGCCTCGTGGCAGGGCTTGAGCTCTGCCACGGCGTCGCTTTTGGCCTGGAGTTCGATGGCGTCGGGGGCGAGCGTGACGCGGAGGTCGTAGGGATGGAGTCCGGGCAACGCGGAGGGGCGGGGAAGTTGGAGGGGATAGGCGCGGCGGACGGCTTGCGAGGCGGAGCAATAAAGCGGCGTGTCAGGCGTGAGGAGTTGGAGCGGCGTTTCGGGCGGAAGGGGAATTTCGATGGTGGAGTGGGCGGGGCAGGCGACGAGGTCGCGGCCGCGGAGGCGGATGCGGGAAACGGGGAAGCCGATGGGTTGGCCGGAGCCGGGCGGATCGATTTGGAGGCCGTCGTGTTTTTCGAGGGGAAGGGTGGTGTGGAGACGGAGCCAGGGCTGGCCGCGTTCGCGGAGGACGGCGAGGATTTTGCCGGCAGGCGCGCCGCGATGACCGGTGGCGAGCGGGTCGATGATGGCGGCGTTGGGCGTGAGATGATCGGGGAGGTAAAAGGTGGTGGTGGGGCGTGAGAAGATGGTTTGGAGATGTTGGAGAAGTGTGCGTTGTTCGGCGGGCGAGAGGGAGTTGTCGAGGCTGCGGCGATAGAGGTTGGTGACGGCGGCGACGTAGAGTGGGGATTTCATGCGACCTTCGATTTTGAGGGAGGCGAGGGGAAGGTTGCGGAGTTGGGGGATGAGCGGCAGGAGGCAGAGGTCGCGCATGGAGAAGGGATGCGCGGGCGCGGCGGTGTCGGCGCGGAAGGCCTGGCGGCAGGAGTAGGCGCAACGGCCGCGGTTGCCGGAACGTGAAGTGGTGAGTGAGGAGCAGAGGCAGAGTCCGGACCAGGCGTAACAGAGCGCGCCGTGGATGAAAATTTCGATCTCGGTGTCGGTGTGTTGGGTGATGTGCGTGATCTCGGCGAGAGAGAGTTCGCGGGCGAGAATGACGCGTGAGAAGCCGAGTTCGCGAAGGGCGAGAACGGCGTGGAGGTTGTGGGCGGTGAGCTGCGTGGAGGCGTGGAGGGTGAGGTTTGGAAAGTTGCGGCGGGCCAGCGCGGCGGTGGCGAGGTCCTGGAGGATGAGAGCGTCGGCGCACAGATCCGAGGCCGTGGCCATGGCCTCGAGCAGGGCGGGGATTTCGTGGTCTTGCGCGAGGGTGTTGAGCGTGATGTGAACGCGGCGGCGCGGCGTGAGGGAGTGGGCGTGGGCAACGAGAAGCGCGAGTTGTTCGGGTGTGAGGTTGGGCGCGTCGGCGCGCGCAGAGAAGGAGGGCAGGCCGACATACACGGCGTCGGCACCGTATTGGAACGCGGCGCAGGCTGCTTCGTAGGAACCGCCGGGCGCGAGGAGTTCAGGGACGGAGCTGGTAGGCGGCTTCATAAATGGGGAGGTTTTGGGCGCGGAAAATGAGCTCGAAATCGGTCTGCTCGTGGGGCAGGCGCGGGGTGGGGAAGATGGGCGCGAAACGGGCGTCGGGCGCGAGGATGCGCTGCATGTGGGGAAAATAATCGGCGTGGTCGGTGGCGATTTGGACGGTGCCGCCGGGGAGGAGGAGGTTGGCGAGCGTGTCGAGAAAATGCGGCTGCGCGAAGAGTCGGCGGCGGTGGTGGCGGCGTTTGGGCCAGGGATCGGGAAAGTGGATGTACAGCGTTTGGATGCGTTGGCGCGGGAGATGGATTTCGAGGGCGTGGAGCGCTTCGGCGCGAAGGAGATGGACGTTCGTGAGGCCGGTGCGCTGGATGTGTTTGTCGAGCTTGCGGATGCGCGGGAGCATGCGGTCGATGCCGATGTATTGGATGTGCGGATTGGCCGCGGCGCGGGCGAGGAGAAAGCGGCCCATGCCGCAACCGAGGTCGATTTCAAGCGGCGCGTTCGGGTCGATCTCGATCGGTGCGTCAATCGCGGCGGGAATGATGAGGAAGGAGTTCATGAACGCGGAGAAGTGTACACGCCCGCGCGCGTGACGGCAACCTTGACTTTCATCGCGGAGCGGTCCGGAATTTTTTTATCACAATTTTTTTGCGGCTTCATTGCCACACACGCCAGCTCTTGGCAAAATGCAAAATAACCAAACAGAGAAAACAAAATAGACAGACGTGAATTTCTCAAAAGTGCGCCCGCCGCCGCGGTGCTCGAAAAATCCGAACCCGGCGCCAGCGTCTCGCCCTGGGCCTTTCGTTACGCCGCGTCGCTGCCCAACGTCATTTGCGTCCTCTCCGGTATGACCCGGCCCGAACACCTTGAGGACAACATCAAGACCTTTACGCCGCTTACCGACGCGGAGCGCGAAACCCTCGCCGGCGCGTTGAGGATTTACAGCAAAACCCACGCCGTGCCCTGCACCACGTGCCGTTACTGCACGCCGTGTCCGGTCGGGCAAGCAAGGTAAGACAGACATTCTTGTCTGTCATCAGGATACTTGCGAGTACCAATGACAGACAAGAATGTCTGTCTTACCTTGCCCGCTCCCCAAATAATGGTCATGCGCCGTTGTTTTCGGTTGGACTTTCAGCGCGAGATGTTGGATAGTGGTATCCCACTCATGAAGTCGCGCCCACTCAAGCATACGCCGCTTTTCGCGTCGCTCACCAACGACGACGGCGAGGTGGAACATCAGCCGTTGAGCTTTGCGCTCATCAAGCGGCTGTTCACCTTCACGCGGCCTTACCAGGCGTTGCGCGGGCGGTTGATCTTTTTCGTGCTGTTGCGGTCGCTGTTGCTGCCGCTCAATTCGTGGGCCGCGGCGGCGATCCTCGGCGGGCCGATCGAGCATCTCAACACGCACGGCATCCTCGTCGCGTCGTTGCTTTTCCTCGGACTGATCACGTTCACGCAATACACATTTTCCTACCGCATGCGTTACGGATTGCAACTCGGCGAGAAGGTGATCAACGACGTGCGCGACAAGATGTTTCACCGCCTGCAATCCCAGCCCATGAAGTTCTTCAACGAGATTCGCGTGGGCAAGCTTATCGCGCGCTTCACGTCGGACGCGGACACGGTGCGCGCGGGCGTGCAGGACGTGCTGTTTATCTCGGTCATCCAGGGCGGACAGATGATTGTCGCGGCCATCATCATGGCGCTGTGCGATTTTTGGTTGTTTCTCATTTTGATCGGCATGACGCCGATCCTCTGGGGGCTCAACACGTATTTCCGCCGCCGCTTGTCGCACGTCCATCGCGCGGTGCAGGAGTCGTTTTCACGCGTCACCGCGACGCTCGCGGAATCGGTGAGCGGCATTCGCGTGACGCAGGGTTTTTCGCGTGAACGCATGAACGCCGGCCTCTTCGGCGAGCTCGTTCGCGACCACGCGAATTTTAACCAGGACGTCGCGCGCGCCTCCGGACTCTTCATCCCGTTGCTCGAGTTTAACAATCAGTTTTTTGTTGCCGTGCTGCTCATGGTCGGTGGCTGGCGCGTGATTTCGCATCGCATGGACATCGCGGAGCTCTATCAATTCGTGATCATGTCGGGCCTCTTTTTTTCCTCCATCATCAACATTGGCCAGCAGTTCAACAACGCCCTTTCCTCGATGGCCGCGGCTGAGCGCGTCTTCAAACTTCTCGACACCGAGCCCGACTGGACGGACGCCCCTGACGCCGCGCCGCACGCCCTCACGGGCCGCGTTGAGTTCGACCATCTCTCTTTCCATTACAACGCCGGCCGTCCGATTCTCCGCGACATTTCTTTCGTCGCGCAACCCGGCCAAACCATTGCGCTGGTCGGCCACACCGGCAGTGGTAAGTCCACGCTCATCAACCTCGTTGCCAAATTTTATCTTCCCTCGGATGGCAGGCTTTTGCTCGATGATTGCGACATCACCCGCATTGCGTCGCCCTCGTTGCATCGCCAAATTGCCGTTGTTTTCCAGCAAAACTTTCTCTTTTCCGGCACACTCATCGACAACATCCGCATCGGTCGTCCCGACGCCACGGACGACGAGGTTCGTCTCGCGCTTGAAAAGCTTGAATGCACCGACGCCCTCGAATCACTTCCGCAAGGGCTTTACACCCGCGTTGGCGAACGCGGCGCCGGCATCTCGCTGGGGCAGCGTCAGCTCGTTTGCTTCGCGCGCGCCATGCTGGCCGATCCCCGCATCATGATCCTCGACGAGGCCACCTCGTCCATCGACGCCATTACCGAAATTAAAATCCAGCACGCGCTGTCGTTGTTGCTCAAGGGCCGCACGGCGTTTGTCGTCGCGCATCGCCTCTCCACTATTCGCAATGCCGATCTTGTATTGCTTTTGCAAAACGGCGCCATCATTGAACGCGGTTCCCATGACGAGCTCATCGCCCAAAACGGCGCCTACGCACGCCTTTACATGCAGTTCGTCAAAGCGACGAACCGCGGCGGCAATGCGGCATGACATAAAAAAAACCGCAGATTCAACAGATTGAACAGATTATGATGCAAAATACGTTTTGTGGCGTGGCACGACCACTGCCACGCCACGACAGAGTATAGGGTTTCAAAAAAAGGTGGGGCGCGACCGCCGGGCGCGCCGGGAATTGGACAAGCGTTCATTCCGCATGACATAAAAAAACCGCAGATTCAACAGATTGGACAGATTATTATGCAAAATACGTCTTGTGGCGTGGCACGACCTCTGCCACGCCACGACATGACAATCTGTTCAATCTGTTGAATCTGCGGTTCTAGTCACCGGCTTTACCGAGGCTTTCGGCGCGGATGAGTTTGGGGCGGAGCAGATGCAGGCGGGCGGGACGCGGATTGAGCAGGAGGTCGAAGGCGGTCTCAATGAATTCCGCGGGCGGGACGGCGAGGGTGGAGATGCGCGGGACGTGGTAGTGCAGGATCGGCGGGATGTAACCGGTGACAATGAAGGAGGCGTCGTCGGGACAACGGATGTTGTGTTCGGCAAGCGCGCGGAGAAGGGCGATGGAGCCGGTGACAGAATCGAGAAGCCAGGCGGTGGGGCGTTGCTTGCGCTGGAGGGAAATGCAGGCGGCCTTGTACGCGGCTTCGTCGGGCAGGATCCACGGCGAAAGGTGACCCTCGGGGCAGGTGAAGGCGGAGGCGGGAAGCCCGGCGGATTTGAGCGCGTCGCGCAGGGTGTCGCGCAGGATGCGGCTGCCCTCGTGCCAGGGTTCGTTGGAGAGATAGGTGACGCGCGCGTGGCCGAGCTTGAGGAACGCGGCGGCGGCGGCTTTGCCGATGGCGGCGTAGTCCTGCGTGACGCTGTGGACGCCGCCTAGGTCGTCACGCACAACGGTGGAGAGCAGGACGCAGGGATGGCGGGTTTTGCGCAACGCCTCGCGGTCGTCCTTCGTGAGGTTGCTGCCGGGCGGAATGAGGAGGATGCCGCGGATGTCGTCGCGTTTGTCGAGATGCTCGAACAAGTCCCTGATGCTGAAGCCGGGCGAGAGCTCGTGTTTTTCGGGGGAGAGGTGGTGGCGCGAGGCGAGGCG
Source organism: Kiritimatiellia bacterium (assembly GCA_031550185.1). GTDB lineage: Bacteria > Verrucomicrobiota > Kiritimatiellia > RFP12 > JAVBOU01 > JAVBOU01. The sequence continues at coordinate 6,620 of JAVBOU010000214.1, forward strand.
CACGGCGTGGTCAACCTTGATCCAGGAGTCGTAGGAAAACCAGTTGGGCGAGATGATGATGAGCGTGCCGTTGTGGCGGTTGACGCCGACGGTGGCGATGTGCTGGGCGTTGGCCGCGACAAAGGTGCCGCCACGTCGCCGGCGGACGACGAGGCCCTCCTGCTGCAGGCGCATGACGACCTTGTGCGCCGTGAGGCGGGAGACGTTGAAGCGCGCGGCGAGCTCGACCTCGGTCGGCAGGCGGGCGTTGGAGTGCAGGCGTTTAATATCCGTGACGAGCGCGTTGTAGATGCATTGGTGCGCGGGTAATTTTTTTCGTACAGGTGTCATTCGGGACAGTATACACGCATTCCCCTGTCAGCGTGGAGACTAATTTTTTTTCGACGCTTTTCGGCTTTGATGCAATCCGTGGCGTGGCAGGAGCTCTGCCACGCCACGTGTTGGTTACCGCATGAAAATCAACGTGCCGCGCGGCACGGCAAAGGCGCCAATGAGGCCGATGCGTTGGGTTCCCGCCTGCGGTGTCAGACCATCGGTCTTGACACGATACGGCGCGTCGGCGGTGCCGGTTTCGTAAGTCGGAAGCCTGACCCATTCGCTGGCGCCTGGATCCCAGCGCATCAACAGAGCCTGGTGACCTTTGGGAAGGCGCGTGTGATCGTAGCGGCATTCAAAATCGACGGAACCGAAGTTTGCAGAAAAACTAACATTCCAGAGACCCACGACGCTCAAGGGTGGCAATGGAGAGTTCGCCGCCACATCGTCGCGATCCGGAGCCAGCAGGGAAGCGCTAAAGTTTCCCGCAGACGCGCCTTGAAAACTGACACGCAAGCTGTTGACAAGATCAATGTCCTCATCTGTTTCGGTTTCGCCCCAATTAAATGCCGCGGGATTGACACCAAGCTGAGCACTTTTGCGCAGTTCAAGCGTCAACATTCCCTTGTTTACAGCAAACCAGCCGTTTGTTCCTTTCGGTTCATTGTCGATGGTGTTAGTGACATAGCCGTCATTACGGTTAATGTTCATGTACAGTTGGCGATCAACCCCTTCTCCATCGGCAATAATCAGACCATTGTTTCGGATATTGCGAAAATCGGCAATTCTCCCCCAACCTTGAACCAGTCCGGTACCACCAAGGTCTCGCACGTAGAATCCTGACCCACTACTGCTACTAATAGACCCGCCTCGAATTTTCAAAACACCAGTTCCCGCCTCACCCACTCGCATTCCCTGGGTTGCACCCACTGTCATGACGTATTCACCCAGATCAAGAACTCCATCTCCGGTTGCATATCTGCCGATCGTCAACGACGAAAAACCGAGTTCGGTTTGCGCTTGGAACTCAAGATGTCCTTTTCCACTTCCACCAATGTAAAGGTAGTATCCACCTGAACTGAATTTGCCACCGTTCAAGTAGGCAGATCCAATGCCGCTGGCTTTTGCCCCAAGTGTAATGGCTCTCAGACTTGTAAACGAGCCCCCATTCACGTATACGGTTCCAACACCGTCAATTCCGATGTTGCTGGGTGCAGCTTGTGTTCCGACATATACACCTGACTTAAGGACTGTTATCGTGCCGGTTGAAGTGACGCTGTTAGCAACCGACAAGTCAGCGGCGTTTCCTCCGGTATAAGTAACCGTGGCATTCGTAATGACTAAATGAACCGTGCCGTTATTACCGATGGTTGCCTTGGCCGCCGTCAATGAAGCGCCATCTTTGACCGTCATGTTGACAATGTCTGATTCATTGTTGGCCAGCACGAGATTCGCAAGTGAACCGGACTCAGGCGCGACAACATCAGCAACTTCCACGATTACGGCTACTCCATTGACCTGCACCGTGTCACCCGCAACCGGCAACGCGGACGTACTCCAGTTGCTTGTCGTACTCCATTGATGATCTCCTTGGTCATTCCATATTGCTGTTGCCGGTAACGCAGCCTGTACAAGAAGCAACATCATGCACATACCCAACGCGAATCGCTTCATACAAAACTCCCGATTTACATGTTCGTGTGAAATGGAACAGGAATACCCTTTCCCCATTCCTTGCTTTTAACATATATACATTATCCCTAAAAGTCAAGTGGCAACACGGCGGGTTTCAAAAAAGGTTTCAACGCAAGAGAACGTTTGACTTTAAGGTCAGGATGCTCTACATTTTTCGGGTTGTCGTTCAACGGTTCTGCAATCAAAACGCCCAAAAACAACGCGCGAACAACGCGCGCGGGCAGGAGAGTTGGCATGGCTGCAAAGAAAACGTCGGTTGTCATCGTCGGCGCGGGCGGATTCGCGCGCCAGCATGTGAATTGCATGCTGAGCATGGAAAAAACGATCCGCATCGCCGGATTCGTCGAGCCCGCGGAGAAGTCGCGCGCGCAGATGACGCAGAAATTCGCGGAGGCGGGCAAGAAGGTTGTGCCGCCTTTTTTCAACACGCTGAAGGAGTTTGTCGCGGCGAACAAGGGGCCGGCGGATTGCGCGGTGATCGTCTCGCCGCACAGTTTGCATGTGACGCACATCGTCGACTGCCTGAAGGCGGGCATGGATGTGCTGGTGGAGAAGCCGATGGTACTGAACGCCGCGGAGGCGCGGCGTGTGATTCGCGCACGGGACGAGACGGGCCGCCTGCTGTCCGTCGCTTTTCCAGGCAGCTATTCGCCGGCGATCCACAAGGCGAAGGAGCTCATCGCGGCGGGTGAGATCGGCGAGGTCATGTCGATTGCCGGTTACGCGCATCAGAATTGGCGCCGGGCGACGATCGGCACGTGGCGTCAGATTCCCGAAATTTCCGGCGGTGGATTTCTCTTCGACACCGGCTCGCACCTGGTCAACACGGTGGTCGACCTCGCGGGCTCGGACGTGAAGGAGCTGAGCGCGACGCAGGACAACCGCGGCACGCCGGTGGAGATTTCCTCCGCGGTCGCGGGTCGTTTCAAGAGCGGTGTCTTCTTCTCGCTCAGCGCCGAGGGCAACTCCATCAACTGCCAGTCCCGCATTGTGATCATGGGCACCACCGGCGTGCTCATCACCGGCATCTGGGGCGAATGTTTGCGGTTGATCAAGGAGGGCAGCCACGAGGAGAAGGTCATCGACTATCCACCGTCGCGCGGCGTTTTTGAGCAATTCATCCGCGTGCGTGACGGCAAGCTTGCGAACCCGTGTCCCGCTGAAGTCGGGCTTCGTTTCGCGAAGTTGATGGATCTCGTGCGCGGCGCCGTCGCCAAGAAGTAAAACCGCGTTGGGGGGGGGGCGAGAAAATTAAACCCCCCAACAAAATTTTTTTTAATAAAAAAAAAATTTAAAAAAAATAAAATTTAAAAAAAAATA
>JAVBOU010000031.1:0-5608 GCA_031550185.1 Kiritimatiellia bacterium
ACCCGCCCAACACCCCCCGGGCTATTTGTTCGCGCAAAACCTTGCCCCCCCCCCGCGGGGGGTTTCAATCGGCCGTGGTGGGGGGGCTGGCCTCCGCCCCCGCCACGGTGCGGTTTATTTGTGAAACCGTTTCAGGCGCAGCGCGTTGAGGAGCACGGAGACGGAGCTGAGGGACATTGCGGCGGCGGCAAACATGGGGGAGAGCAACGGGCCGCCAAAAAGGTGCAGCAGACCGGCGGCCAGCGGGATGCCGGCCACGTTGTACGCAAACGCCCAGAAGAGATTTTGCCGGATGACGCGCATCGCGGCGCGGCTGAGACGAAGCGCGGCCGCAACGTCGCGCAGGTCATCGCGCATGAGGATGATGCCAGCGGAACCCATGGCCACGTCGGTGCCGCCGCCCATGGCAATGCCGGTCTCGGCCTGGGCCAGCGCGGGCGCGTCATTGAGGCCGTCGCCGACCATGGCGACGCGGTGGCCGCTCTTCTGCCACGCCACGACGGCGTTGGCTTTGTCCGCGGGCAGAACTTCCGCCGCGATGTGTTCGATGCCGACACTGCGTGCCACAGCCTCGGCGCTGCCACGATGATCGCCGGTAAGCATCATCACGTCGAGACGCATCGCGCGCAACGTTTGGATCGTGGCAGCGGCTTCGGGCCTGACACGGTCGGCGACGCTGAGGACGCCGAGAAAAGTTTGGTTTTCGGCCACGTAAAGATGCGTTGCGCAACCGTCGAGTTGTGGCAGGTCGGGCAGCGTGACACCGATGGACTCGATGAAGCGGCGATGCCCCACGCGAAGCGTGGCGGACGCGGTTTGCGCCTCAACGCCACGGCCGGGAAGCGCGGTGAATTTTTGAACCAGCTCGAGTTCGCCATTCGCGGCGCGAAGGACGGCCTTGGCATAGGGATGTTCGGAACGACTTTCCGCTGTGGCGGCGATCTGCAAAAGTTTGTCGCGTGGCACGCCTGGCGCCTCTGCCACGGCGACGACTTCGGGGCGGCCTTGCGTGAGTGTGCCGGTCTTGTCGAAGATGACGGCGGTGAGCGTGCTTGCGGTTTCGAGGACTTCGCCGCCCTTGAAAAGCATGCCGAGCTCGGCGCCGCGACCGGTGGCGACGATGATGGCGGCGGGCGTGGCAAGGCCGAGCGAACAGGGGCAGGCGATCACCAAAACGGTGATGAAAATTGTGAGGCAAAACGTGAAGGGCGCACCGCTTGCCAACCACGCGAGCGCGGCGAGAAGTGCGATGGCCGCGACGACCGGAACGAAGACAGCGGCAACGCGGTCGGCCAGGCGCGCGATGGGCGCCTTGTTGGATTGCGCCTCCTCGACGCGCTGGAGGATTTGCGCGAAGAGCGTGTCGCGGCCAACGCGCGTGGCGCGCATGACGACGCTGCCGGTTTGGTTGATGCACGCGGCAAAAAGTTTGGCGCCGGCTTGCTTTTCAGCGGGGACGGATTCGCCGGTGAGCATGGATTCGTCAACCACGGTTTCGCCGTCGAGCAGCTCGCCGTCGACGGGAATTTTTTCGCCGGGACGAATGAGGAGGCGGTCGTTGACCAGCACGTCGGCAACGGGAATCTCACGCGCCTGGTTGGCGTCGTCGAGGCGTGTGGCGCGCGTGGGCTGACGCTGGATGAGCAGGCGCAACGCGTCAACGGCGCGGCGTTTCGACAGCGCCTCAAGCAGCCGTCCGAGAAGGATCATGGTGAGGATGACGGCGGCGGATTCGAAATACAAATGCGTGGCAGAGGTCGGGCTCTGCCACAACGCGCAAACGCTGTAAAGAAACGCGGCGGAGGTGCTGAGCGCGACGAGCGAGTCCATGGTCGGCGAGCGTCGCCATATCGCCATGAAGCCGCGCGAAAAAAAATGGCGTCCGGCAAAGAGCACGGGAAGCGTGAGCAGGAGCTGCCACCAGGGATTGTGAAAGTGTTGCGGCAGCGGCAGGCCGATCATCGGCCCCATGACCACGTAGAGCAGCGGCGCGGTGAAGCACGCGGCCGCGATGAGACTGCGCTTGAGCGAGGTGATGTCGTCGGCCTGGTCATTGGGTTGCGCGTCGTCGGGTTGCGCGCCGAAACCGATGCGCGTGACGGCGGCGATTAGCGCGTCAATGTTCACGCGCGCGGGGTCGTGGGTGACAACGGCTTTTTGCGTGGCGAGATTCACGGCGACGCTGTCCACGCCGTCGATCTCGCGCAGCGCCCTTTCAACGCGCGCAACGCAGGACGCGCAATGGAGTCCGGAAAGCTTGAGGAGCTGTGTTTGCATGATGTTCGCGCGGCGTGGCAGAGGTCCTGCCCTGCCACGAAAAGGGTTCTAGTTAAGCGGGAGCTCGGGATGCCCGGCGGCGGATTTGGGCAGGGGCAGGCCGAGGCGCTGGTGGCAGAGAGGCGTGGCGACACGACCGCGGGGCGTACGTTCAAGGTAGCCTTCCTGAATGAGATAAGGCTCGTAAACTTCTTCGATGGTGTCGGGTTCTTCGCCAACGGCGACGGCGAGATTCGTGAGGCCGACAGGACCGCCGTTGAATTTCAGCGCGACGGCCTCGAGGAGACGCTTGTCCATTTCGTCGAGGCCAAAGGGATCGATCTCAAGCATGGCGAGCGCCTGGCGGGCGACGTCCTGCGTGATGTGATTGTTGGCGCGAACCTGGGCAAAGTCGCGGACGCGGCGAAGGAGGTTGTTGGCGATGCGGGGCGTGCCGCGGGAACGGTTGGCGGTCTCGGCGGCGCCGTCGGGATCAATGGAAATGTCGAGCTTGCCGGCGGAGCGGGTGATGATGTGCTGGAGCTCGTCCGGCGTGTAATAGTCGAGTCGGTTGATGAGGCTGAAACGCGAACGCAACGGCGCGGAGATGAGGCCCGCGCGGGTTGTGGCGCCGATCAGCGTGAAGTGCGGAAGCTCGAGTCGGACGGAACGGGCATTGGGGCCGGAGTCGATGAGAATGTCGATGACAAAATCCTCCATCGCGGAATAGAGATATTCCTCGACCGTGCGCTGGATGCGGTGGATTTCGTCGATAAAAAGAATGTCGCCGGGTTGGAGCGAGGTGAGGAGTCCGGCCAGGTCGCCGGGACGCTCGATCACCGGGCCGGAAGTAGCCTTGACGTGAACGCCCATGGCTTCCGCGAGGATGTAGGCAAGCGTGGTTTTGCCGAGGCCGGGCGGACCGGAAAGCAAGACGTGGTCGAGCGGATCGCCGCGAAAACGCGCAGCGTCGACCGCGAGCAAAAGGCGTTCGCGCACGCGATCCTGGCCGACGAAGTCGGTGAATTGCGTGGGGCGCAAACGGTTGTCGAAATTGGGATTGCGCTGGTTGAGGACGTCGGCTTTGCGTTCGGGGGTCATGCTAAAAATCGTCGCTTGAAAGATCGCGTTGCGGCTTGGGTTTGGGGCGGTTGCCAAAGAGCAGCGTGCCGACGCGGATGAAGGTGGCGCCCTCTTGTATGGCGGCTTCGAAGTCGTGCGACATGCCCATGGAAAGATGCGGCAGCGAAATGCCAAACTCGTTTTCCGCGCGGTCGCGCAGCTCGCGGAGTTGGGCGAAATACTTGCGCGTGTTGTCGGGATTCGGATCAAACGGCGGCAGCGTCATGAGGCCGACAAGCGGAAGCGGCGACGCGAGCGCGGCCTCAATCGCGGGGAAGAGCGCGCCGGGCGAAAGGCCCGATTTCGACGCTTCGGCAGCGAGGTTCACGGCGAGTAAAATTTTGGGCCGCAATCCGCTTTGCTCCGACAGCGCGGCGAGCGTTTCGATGAGCGAAACGGAATCCACCGCGTGCAGCGTAGAGAAAAGTTGAATCGCGTGCTTCGCCTTGTTCGACTGCAAATGGCCGATAAAATGCCAGTTGATCGCGGAGGGCGCGAGCGGGATTTTCGCCGCGGCCTCCTGCACCTTGTTCTCGCCAAAGTCGCGCACGCCGGCGTTGAACGCCTCTTGAATCCATTCCGGCGGCACCGTCTTCGACGCGGCGATGAGCGTGACGTCGTCGCGATCGCGGCGCGCGGTGTCGCACGCGGTCTGGATACGCGCCTCAATCTGATCAAGCGTGGCCTCGAAGTCGGTCATGATTTACGAACCGGGGTGATGCGCCTTGGAGCCGGACTTGCACATCGGGCAGTCGGCGGGTTCCCACACGTCGGGCGCGAGTTGCAGCAGGCTGTACGTGGGATACAGAAATTGCGCCGTGTTGTTCGAACGGTCGACCAGCAGCAAAATCGCCGCGACCTCCGCATGGTTCGCGTGGAGAATGTCGATCGTCTCCTGCACGCGTCCGCCGCGCGTGATCACATCCTCTGCGACGACATACCGCTCGCCCGGCTTGATCGCAAACCGCCGCATCACGAGCTTGCCCTCCTGCTTCTCCGCAAAAATCGACGGCACGTCCAGCGCGCGCGCGACCTCGTAGCCCACGAACAGCCCCCCCAGCGCCGGCGCGATCACGCCGTCCACACGGCCCAGCGCCTTCTCCGCCTTCGCGCGCCTCACCAGCTCGGCGCACAACGCCGCCGCATGCTTCGGATAACGCAGCAAATTCGCGCACTGAAAAAACCGGTTCGAATGGAGCCCGGAGCGCAGTTCAAAATGACCGGAGAGCAGCGCCTCCGTATCCTCGAGAATCTTCAACATGTCGGCTTGTGTCATGGCAAAAAACCAAAGTGTGGCGTGGCACAGGTGCACCCCTGCCACGAAAGCGGACAGTATACCGCAAACACGCGCAGAAACAAAGGCGAAGTTGCGCGCCCGAGCCGCAAAAAAAATCAGCGCCCCCGCTTTCGCAAAGACGCCTTGAGAGTTGGCGCGCCTACGGGGAGTCGAACCCCGCTTCCAAGGATGAAAACCTTGTGTCCTAACCGATAGACGATAGGCGCAAAACGGCGGCACTATATCAAAAAACTGCTGCGCATGGCAATCCTAAAAAATAAAAAAGAAGTCCCGTCCTTCTGCAGGGCGGGACTTCTTTCAGCGACCGTGCGAAAATTAGGAAAGCACAGCGTCTTTGCACGCCTTCGAGAGGCGGAACTTGACGACGGTCTTGGCCTTGATCTGAATGGCCTCGCCGGTCTGGGGGTTGCGACCCTTGCGGGCGGGGCGCTTCACCTTGACGAGCTTGCCGAGGCCGGGGAACTTGAAGCCGTCCTTGGTCTTGGCGCCGTCATAGGCGAGCTTAAGCAACGTGTCAAGCGCGGTGCTTGCCTGCTTTTTCGTGATGTCGGCGCTCTCGGCGATCGTCGCGAGAATGCCGGATTTGGTCATTGCGCCACTTTTCGTGGTCGCGGTTTTGGCGGTTTTTGCAGCAGCGGCTTTAGCCATTGTGAGACTCCCATGTGTGTGTTGTAGCGGGACGAATCCCGCTCATTGCCCGTAGAATAGCGCATTTTCCGGCTTCTTGGCAACAAGAATCTTCACTTTATCAAGTTTTTTGACGATGTGGACAGCTTGACGGGCGGTTTTACAAGGTTTTTGAGGATGAAAGCAGGAAAAAAGACCGGCTGAAAACAAATTCGTGGCGTGGCAGAACCTCTGCCACGCCACGAAAAAGGTTTGACTTTTATCAAAAGGAGATGTACATTAGGCCGGATTTTCGAAACAGGCGCG
>JAVBOU010000162.1:0-36581 GCA_031550185.1 Kiritimatiellia bacterium
TTCGTGCGGCTCGCGAGGACGCTCGCCCTCCATGTTCAGATTTGGGAACACGTCTATTTTTATTGACATTGCGACGCGTTTCTTCAACCCCAACGGGGTTGAAGACGAATGTCGCAATGCCGGGATATAACGGTCATCGTCATTATGGAGTGTTGACGGCAAGTGAGTCGAATTTTCGCCTGCATGCCATGATGAGAGGGTCGCCTTAGTTAAGCAGACTGTGCAACGGCGCGGGGATGTGCCCGCCGCGGCGGATAAAGACTTCCGAGCCGGTGGGTGACGCCGGCGCGGTGATGGTGCCGGAACCGAAGAGGCCGCCAAAGTTGACGAAGTCGCCGTGTTTGGCGCCGGGCACGGGAATGACGCGCACGCCGGTGGTTTTGCGCGAAGAAATGCCAATGGCGGATTCGTCCATGATGATGCCCGCGAGCGTCTCGGCGGAGGTGTCGCCGGGGAGCAGAATCATGTCGAGCCCGACAGAGCAAACAGCGGTCATGGCCTCGAGTTTTTCCAGCGTGAGCGTGCCGAGTTCAACGGCCTTCGCGAGCGCGGCGTCTTCCATCACGGGGATGAAGGCGCCGGAGAGTCCGCCGACCGAAGACGAGGCAAAGGCGCCGCCTTTTTTGACGGCGTCGTTGAGGAGCATGACCGCAGCGGTGGTGCCGGGCGCGCCGATGTTTTGGATGCCCATGGCCTGGTAGATTTCGCCAATGGAATCGCCGACGCGCGGAGTGGGCGCAAGGGAAAGGTCGACCACGCCAAAAGGAATATTGTGACGCTGGGCGACTTCGCGGCCAATGAGCTCGCCGGTGCGGGTGACGCGGTAGGCGGTGTGCTTGATCTCCTCGGCGATGTCGTCGAGCGTGGCGTCGGGATGGCGCGCGAGCAGGCGGTCGATCGCGCGCTTGATGACGCCGGGGCCGCTGACGCCGACGTTGATGACGCATTCGGGTTCGCCGGGGCCGAGGAGCGCGCCGGCCATGAAGGGATTATCCTCGGGGATGTTGGCGAAGATGACGATCTTGGCGCAGCCGAATCCCTGTTGCGCTTCGGTCGCGGCGGCGGTGTCGAGGATGCGTTGCGCGGCGAGGCGTGCGGCGTCGACGTTGAGGCCGGCCTTGGTGGTGCCGACGTTGATGGAGGCGCAGACGCGGCGGGTGGTCGAGAGCGCCGCGGGCAGCGCGTCGATGAGCGTGCGTTCGCCGGAAGTGAGGCCCTTGTGCGCGAGCACGGAGAAGCCGCCGAGCAGGTCGATGTTCACGGTTTCCGCGGCCTGGTCAAGCGTCTGGCAGAGGCGGATCGCAGTATCGACGGTGTGGCCTTCGAGGAGCGTGGAGGCGGGCGAAATGGCGATGCGTTTGTTGATGATCGGCAGGCCGTACTTCTCGGAAATCTCGTTGCAAAACGGAACGTGATTTTGCGCGATGCCAATGATGCGGCGACGGACGTTGTCGAGCAGGCGCGCGGGATCGCGGTCGCTGCAGCCATTGAGATTGATGCCGAGGGTGACGGTGCGGACGTCGAGGTTTTCGCGTTCGACCATGCGCAGCGTGTCGAGGATGGAGTGTTGGTGGAACATGGCGGGACAGGGACAAAGAATGAAAAAAATTTACCGTATCACACCGCGCCGCGAGTGTCAAACCGCCGTGTTTTCGTGGCGTGGCAAGAGCGCTGCCACGCCACGCGTCATGACTTTTCGCTTTGCCGGTCGTTGCCGTGGGCGCGGGCGTATTCGCGGGGGTGAGACCGGTGACGGCGTGGAAGACGTGATAGAACTGGCTGACGGAACCGAACCCGGCGTCGAGGGCGATGTCGATGATTTTGGTGTCGGTGGTGGCGAGCAGGCACTGGGCATTCACGACAACGAAACCATCCGCCACGAACTCACGCGCCACGCGTACGGCGTTTGGGATTGGATGAAAAATCACGATCCGGTCATGAAGGAAAAATGCCGCACCTATGCGCTCGACTTCCTCGGCCAGGTACCTGGCAAACGCGAAAGCCGCCGCATCATCGGCCATCACATTCTCAATGCGGGCGAACTCCAAGCGCGCGTCAAATTTCCCGACGAGGTCGCGTATGGCGGCTGGCGCATTGACCTCCACACGCCCGGCGGTCTCCTCGCCCCGACCTCTGAACCTCATGCCGCCGACAATTTCAACGAGGCCTCTGAGTACGCCGTCATGGGCGCCATCGGTCCCTACGGCATTCCGCTCCGCAGTCTCATGGCGCGCGATGTCGACAACCTTTTTCTCGCCGGCCGTTGTTTTTCCAGCACCCATGTCGCGTTTGGTTCGCCGCGCAACATGGCCACCTGCGCGTTGATGGGCCAGGCGGTCGGCGCCGCCGCCGCGTTGATGCGCGATCGCGGCATTGAGTTTACGGAGCTCGCCGACGACGCCACACGTGGTGGCGAAGCGGTCCGCGCGCTGCAGCAAAGCTTGTTGCGCGACGGATGTTTTCTTCCCAACGTCGCCAACAACGATCCCGCTGATTTGGCGCGCCATGCCACTGCCACCGCGTCGTCCAGCGCCTTGCTTCACGGCCTTTCGCCCGACGATCCCGCACCCAACGATCAACGCAAAATGCCGCGCACGGAATCGCTCGACAAAATCATCGCGCAAAATATGTGGTGCGCTGGCGGACGTCTCGACCGCCTTGCGCTTTGCCTCGACAACATCTCTGCCACAACCGTGCGCGTGCCGGTGCGGCTGGTGAGGGTTGACGATGTGTTCGACTATCGTGTCGGCGGTTCCGGCGCGCTGGCGGAAAGCACGCTTGCTGCGCCTCCCGGCAACGGACACTGGAGCGGTTGGGACGTCGCGCTCAGCGGTCTGCCTGCCGGTTGGTTGCGGCTCGAAATCGGCCCCGCGCCGGACGTGCATGTCATCCGCACGCGCGGCGTTCTGCCCGGCCACAACACCTACCTCCAACTCTCGCCGGAACGCATGGCCGGCTCCCACGCCGGGTTTGCCTTCAGGGTCAGTCCGCCGCAATCCGCCTTCGAACCAGCGCAGGTGTTGACCGGTGTCGCGCGACCTCACGCGTCGCCCAACCAATGGCGCAGCGATCCCGGCCAGGGCTTGCCGCAATGGCTCCAACTCGAATGGCCAACGCCGCAACACATTGCCCGCATTGAGTTGACCTTCCCCGGACAGTTATTGACCGAGCCCTTCATCGAGGATGGATTTTCCGTTGCGAAGCAAGTTGCAAAAAATTACACCATCGAGCTCGACGCGGGCGACGGCGTCTGGCGCGAAGCTATGCGCATCGAACACAACCGCGCATGGCAACGATTCCACGATTTGACATCCGCCGCGAACATCCGTCGCCTTCGGATTGTCATCACCGCCACCCACGGCGATCCCGCCGCATCCCTCTGCGAAATTCGGTGTTACGGAAAATCCAAGGGATGATAATATAATCAATACGCTTTAAAACAATCCTGAATTGCGCTGTCCAGTGAATCGAATTTTGGCAGAATGTCTTTCAGCTTGTTCTTCAGCCACGCCCAGACGTTTTCAATCGGATTCAAATCCGGGGAATACGCCGGAAGAAACAAAACCTCACAACCACGTCGACGCGCCAGAGCCTGCAAAACCGATTTCCGGTGAATACGGGCATTGTCCAACACCATCACAGACCGCTTTTGGAGACCACGTAAAAGATGGTGTCCGAACCAAAATTCAAACAACTCCGCGTCCATCGTGCCGTCATACTGCAACGGCGAAATGATCCGCTTTCCGCGCAGCCCCTCCACAATGCCCGTGCGGGCAAAGCGTCTGCCGGGTATCCAACCCGGAACCGGAACGCCTTTGGCGGAACGCGCGAAGGGACGGTGCAAATGATGATCAATTCCGGATTCATCCACATAAACAAGGCGTTTTTATCGATTTTTGAAACGGCTTCACGAAAATGCGCGCGTTGTTCGTCGTTGCGTTCCGTGTACGCGGGCATTTTTTTTTCGTGTGATGCCCAGTTTTTGAAGTGCCTTGCGGATGGCGTTTGACGTGCACGTGAAGTAGGCGGCGAGTTCTCTGAGAAAGGCGTCGGGATGTTCCGCGACGACTTCCCGGAGACGTTCGGGATCTATTTTTTTGGGCTTGCGTTTTCGGATTTTTGCGTCCAGCCCTTCGCCGGCGAGCCGGCGTTTTGTCCAGTTCTTCAGCGTGCTCACACTGATGCCAAACAGGGCGGCTGTTTCTTTTTGTGTATGTCCTTTGTCCAGATGGAGTAGGACGCGCTCCTTAAAGTGCTTATCGTAGGCCATAAAAAATACTATACACGGTTTTGAGACAAAGTTAAAGTGTTTTTACTGTAATGTCCAGCCTTTTTGCAAGCACTACACTGGAGAGATGCGAGAATAAGGCCCTGTGATGTGGCGCAGACTTGTTGGAGTTTGCGCGTGGCAGAGGTCGGGCTCTGCCACGCGGCGGAATTTTACCAGGTTTTCTTGATGCGGGCGTAGCAGGTGGTGTCGAGGTATTCGTTACCGTCGGCGGGTTTGGAGTTGTATTCGTTGTAGATGCCGATCTCGTGGGTGAGCTTCCACTTTTTGACGAGGTCAACACCGCAGTGGGAGTCGTGGGTGATGAGATAGTCGCGGAAGTCGTCGATGGCGGGGGCGTAGGTGACTTCGGTGGTCCAGGTGAGGGTGTCGTTGAGGCGCTTGTGGAAGCGCAGGCCGGTGTCGATGGTCATGGAAGAGTTGCTGCTGTCGTCGCTGCGGTGCTTCTCGTAGCGCTGGCCGAGACCGAGGCGGAGGCGGAGCATTTCGAGGTCGCCGGGGATGGCCTTTTTGTAGAGGAAGTATTCGTAACCGGCGGCGAAGGTGGAGCGGATTTTGATGTCGTTGGAACGGTCGGTGAGGAGCTCCTCACGGGCGTAAATGCCGGAGTGGTCGGTGAGGAAGTAGTCGACGTCGGCACCGCCGAAGACTTTGTGCTCGGAGACGCTGCCGTCGGACTTGTCGTAGTTGGCGCCGCCGTAGAGCTTGAGGGTCCACTCTTTGGCGAGGTAGTTGGCTTCGCCGTAGAGGCCGGCGACAACGCCGTCGGTGTTGCCGTCGGTGTAACGGGCTTCGGCGGCGATGGAGAAGTTCCACGGGCTGGGCGGGATGTCGGGGTCAACGGCGCCGGCGAGCCAGAGGGTGCGGATGGTGCTGGCGTCGATGCTGCCCTTGGCTTCGGTGGCGGGGATTTCAGCGGGCGTGGCTTCGGCGGGTTTTTCGCGGACGTTGACGGGAGCGTCGACGGTCATGCTGACGACGTTGGTCTGGACGATGGAGAGGGTGCCGGCATAGGCGGTTTCAATGGCCAGTACGCCGCCTTTGATCTGCGTGATCTTGCCGGTGATCTGGTCGCCGCCCTGGAGCTTGATGACGTCGGCCATGAGGGCAAGCGGCGCACAGAAGAGAGGAAGGAGGTAATGAAACCGTGATGTGTTCAAGGATGTGCCTTTCGTGTTGTTTTGTGTAAGGCGCGTTATGTCAGCGCGCTCAAAGTCTTGACGTAGTGGATGCGCTCGAAGCCGTCGCCGTCGGTGAAATTCGTTTCGCTCAGCTTGCCGCGGAAGGCGGCGATGTCGGCGTGGCCGTGGCGGTCCATCCAGGTGGCGAGGTCGGCGATCATGCGTTCGATGACCGGCTCCCTGGGCGTGAGGTAAAGGACGGAGCAGATGTACGCGGCGTTGGCGCCGGCGAGCAGGGCCTTGATCACGCCCTCGGCGTTGTGGACGCCGTTGCCGAGCGCAATGTCGCAGGTGATGGCGTGGCGCAAGATGGCGGTCCAGCGGAGGGCGAGGCGGATGTCGTCGGGTCGGGAGAGGTTGACGCCGTACTTGAGGGATTCGCTTTCGATGTCGATGTCCGGCTGGAGGAAGCGGTTGAAGAGCACCATGCCGGCGATGTTGAGCGCCTGGAGGCGCGTCGCGAAATTCAAGAGCGCGGTGTAATAGGGGCAGAGCTTGACGACAACGGGCAGCTTGACTTCGGCCTTGATCGCGGCGACGAGTTTCACGTGGCGTGCCTCGACCGCGTCGCTCGTCTCGCCATGCGTCGGGATGTCGTAGATGTTCAGCTCAAGCGCGTCCGCGCCGGCGTTTTCGAGCTTCCTGGCAAACCGCACCCACTCATCCGAGGCGAGACAGTTGATGCTCGCGATGAGCGGAATCTTGACGACCTTGCGAATCTCCTTCAGGTCGTTGACGTACTTCTCCGGACCGAGCTGCATGGGCAAGTCCGCGCGCAAATAATCGATCGCCGCGGCGGTGCCGTAATCCGCGAGCGCGTCGTAGGCGTTGGTCATCTCGCCGCGGATTTGCTCCTCGAAAATCGACCGCATGACCAGTGCGCCCGCGCCCGCGGCCTCCAACGCCTGCGCCTGCCGCGCGTTGCTCGTCAGCGGACTCGACGCAACGACGATCGGATTCTTCAACTCAAGGCCGAGAAAGGAGGTTTTCAGGTTTGCCATAACTGCTTCCGTGGGGAACAAAAGTAAGCCATAAAACATAGCATATCCGGCGCGTTGACGCAATTCGTACCGCAAATTTCCGCAGGCGGGCGACGAGTCATTTTGTGAACAATGACACTTTTGATATAATGCCCACATCTATGATGGCTTTTTTGAAGGCATACGTGGCGTCGATGCGGTTGTATTACGCGCCGGTGACGGGACTCGCGGGATGGGTGGGCGTGGCGGCGTATACGCAACTGGCGGCAACGGGCGTTGGACGGCAGGCGGTGGTGGTCGCGTTGCTCTTTGCGACGTGGGGCGTGAATCAGATCATCAACGACTGGCTGGGCCTGCGTGAGGACCGGTTGAACGCGCCGCACCGGCCAATGGTATCGGGCGCGCTGGCGGTGAAACCGGCGCTGGCCGTGACTGTGGTGTTGCTCGCGCTGACGTGCGTCGTGGCGTGGCGGTTGAATCCGTGGTCGCTGTTGCCGGCGGTGGCGGGGATTGCGCTCAACGTGGTGTATGAGTTTGCGAAGGGACGACCGTTGGCGGGGCCGCTGGTGTTTGGCGTGATGCTGGTGATGTGTCCGGTCTTCGGGTTTCTGGCGTGCGGGCCGTGGCCGGAGGGATTTTGTCCGTCGCGGATTTACTGGTCGGTGCTGCTGTTCATCGCGGCGGCCAACGCGGTGATGACGTTCTTTACCTACTTCAAGGACGAGGCGGGCGACCGGATGGCTGGGAAGCAAACCTGCGTGGTGCGCTACGGACGCGACGCGTCGCGCCAGATCGGCGTGGCGCTGGCGATTGGCATGGCGGTGTGGATCTCGGGGTTTGTGTGGCGCGTCAACCAGACGCCGTGGTTTGTGGCGCTGGCAATGTGCGCGGCGGCGATGCAACTGGAAACCGCGTGGCAGTTTTTCCGCGACCGCGAAGGCCGGAAATCGGTGGCGCTGGCGGGTCACGGGTTTGCGGCGTGCCTGCTGGCCGACGCGCTGGCGCTGGGCTTGATGCGGCCGGAGTTCGCGTTGTGGGTGGGCCTGGCGACCGTGGCGTTTTGCGCGACGATGTTTGTCCGGCACGGAGATTCGAAGTCATGAAAACGCTCCTCTACATGCGGATCGCGTTGCACACGATGGCGCGGATCATGCCGGGACTGCCGGCGCGCGAATGGCCGCGTTTTCTTCGCGGGGCGTGGTTGCTGCTGGGGCATTTTTACCGGCACCGTCCGGTGCGAATCGCGCGCGGATGGAAGTTGCATTTGTATTTGCCGGCGTATCCGACGCGCGCGTTTTTCGAGGCGGTGCGGGCGAAGCTGGTCGCGCGGCCGCCGAAACCGGTGTCGGTGGTTTTTTCGATCACCAAGGCGTGCGCATATCATTGTCCGCATTGCTACCAGCGGCGCGACGCGGGTCTGGATGTGCCGGAGGAATTGCTGATTCAAACGGCGTGCGCGGTGGTGGACGCGGGCGTCTCGTTCATGAATGTCGAGGGCGGCGAACCGTTGCTGCGCTTTGATCGTCTGCTGGCGCTGGTGCGCGCGATGGATGAACGCGTTGAGATTTGGGTGAACACAACGGGCGCGGTGGATCCTGAAAATGCGGCGTTGCTGCGCGGGCGGTTGGCGCAGCTTCGCGACGCGGGCATGTGCGGCATCATGGTGTCGATCCACTCGCCGGAACGCGAGGCGCACGACGCGTTCACCGGCGTGACGGGTTCGTTTGACGCGGCGTGCGCAGTGTTGCGCGTCGCGGGCGAGCTCGGCCTTGGCACGGCGATCAACAGCGTGCTGCCGGCGGACGCGATTCGCCGTGGCGGCATTGGCGCAATCATGGCGCTGGCCGACGCATGTGGTTGCGCGTTTGTGCAGCTTATTCATCCCAAACCCTCCGGGCTGTGGCTGAACGGCGGCCGCGGTTTGGACGACGCGTGCGAGGCGGACGTGCTGGCCCTCATTCGCAAGGCGCACGCCGCGCGCAACGCCGCCTTCACGCGCGGCGCCGCACTCTCCGCGCAAATTTTCGAGGAGCGTCCCGACGGCCTGGGTTGCACCGCCGGCGGCGTGGATCGTTTTTACGTCAACGCGACCGGCGAGGTGCAGCCCTGCGAATTTTTGAACCTCTCTTTTGGCAACGTGCGCGACGAACCGTTTGCGGACATTTTTGCGCGAATGCGCGCGGCTTTTCCCGCGCCGTCGACTCGCTGGGTGTGCACGGAATTGGGCCCCAAAATTGCGGCGTTCATGGCCGAACGCCACGTCACGTTGACGCCGCTTCCCTCCGCGTTGACCGCTGAATTTCTCGCAACAATTCCGCGCGGTCCGCAACCGGGATTGTACGCGAAAATGAAGATTTATCCGGATGACGCTTCATCTCATTGTTAATCCCTCGTCGCGTTCGGGACGCGCGCAAAAACGCCAGCGTTTCTGGCAGACGGAACTGGCGCGACGTGGCAAAGCGTTCGTCGTGACACGAACGTGCGGCGCGGGTGACGCGTTGCGCGCGGCATGTGAAAGCGCGGCGGAGTGCGTGGTGGCCGTGGGCGGCGACGGCACGATCAACGAGGTTGCGCAAGGCGTCCTGCTTTCCGGCACGCCGAAGCGCATGGGCGTTTTGTATGCCGGCACGAGTCCGGACTTTTGCCGCTTTCAGAACATCCCGTTTGACACGCCGCAACGCGCGCTCGACGTGTTGTTGCAAGGCCGCGTGCGCCGCGTGGACGCCGTGCGCATCGCCTCCGCTTTTTTCGTGTGCAGCGCGAACATCGGCCTGGGCGCGGACGTGGCAGCATTCGCGAACCGCCACCGGCGTTTTTTGGGCGACACGCTGGGCACCGGGCTTGGCGTGGCAAAGGCGATGCTCTGCCGCAAACCTTTTGCCGTTCAACTCACGGCGGATGGCGTTGCGCACGCGTTTGATAACGTGAACCATTTGGTGCTGTTGAAAAATCCGTGGATCGCCTCCGGCTTGAAACTCGCCATTCCGCACACCGCTGACGACGGACACATGACCGTTGCGATCGTGCGCGGTTTGAACAAATGGGGATTGCTGCGCGCGCTGCCAAAATTTTACAGCGCGGAGCTGCCGACGCATCCGGCCTTCACGTTCATCCGTGCGCGCCGTGTCACGATCGACGCTCTGCCACGCCAGCCGGTCGAGTTCGACGGCGACCCGCACGATGTCGCCCTCCCTTGCGACGCGGAAGTTTTACCGCAACGCCTTCCGTTGATCACAGGAGATGGTCATGCGTGAATATGACATGATTCACACAATGCTCGCGGCGTTTGCGCCGGAGACGCGTTCGAATCCGGCGTTTGCAAGCGACGCGGAAATTTTCACCGTGGCCGGCGAACGCTGGGGAATCAGCACGGACGCGTTTTGCGAGGCGGACGACGGATTTGGAACTGACGCGAAACATATCGGACGCAACATTGCGGTGGCCGCGTTGTGCGATCTCGCGGCGTCCGGTTGCACGCCGCAATTTTATTTGCACGCACTGACGTTGCCGGAGAATGGCGACGATTTTGGCGTCCAACTTTGCGCGGGCGTTTCCGATGTCCTGCGCGCGCACGGCGTGATCATGCTGGGTGGTGATTTGTCCTTTGGCAAAACATGGCATTGCTCGGCGACCGTGCTGGGCCAGCAAAAGCGTCCACTTTCACGCGTCATTCACGCGGATCACGCGGCGCTGTACGTCACCGGCGCGTTGGGCGGCGCGAATTTGGCGATGCTGCGCAATCAGCCCGCGCCTGCGTTTGCGCTGCGTTTTCCGCCCGCGCAAAGCACGGCATGCACGGACACGAGCGGCGGGTTGATGGACGCCGTGTTTCAACTGGCCGGCGTCAATCCGGGAAAGCTTTTTCGCTTGCATCCCGCGTCGATTCCGTATGCGCGCGGCATTGCGGATTCGGGGTTTCCCGCCGAGGCGTTTCTCTGGGGCGGCGCGGGCGAATACGTCATGCTCTTTACCGCGCCGAAAGGCCTCACTGGCGAGAATATTTTTTGCATTGGCGAGGTCGCGACATCGAACCAGCCGGGCGTCTGGTTTGGCGAACGCGAACTCACCGCGCCGCCGCCGGATCCGCGTTCGATGAATCGCGCGGACTACATGCTGGCGGTGTTGGAGGCGGCGACCGGACAATGAACACACCGTTCACATTGGGGCCGCTCTGCTTGCAAAATCGCATCGTGCGTTCCGCCACGTATGAGGGCTTTGGCGACGCGGAGGGTTGCGTGTCGCCGGAGTTGGCCAGGTTGTACGCACCGTTTTTTCAGGACAGCGCGGGCATGGTTATCACGGGGTTTACATTCGTCAGCGAACAGGGCCGCGCCATGCACCCGCGCCAGTGCGGCATGACGTCGGAGGCGCATTCGCGCGCGTGGAAAAACGTGGTTGCCGCGTGTCACGACCAGGGCTCTGCCACGCGCATGATTTTGCAGCTCGCGCACGCGGGCCGGCAGACGTTGCAACGTGTGACGCGGCAACCCGTTGTCGGCGCGTCCAACCGGCGTTGCACGTATTTTCGCGAGACGGTCGAACCGGCGACGCCGCACATGCTGGCGCAAATTATCGAGGACTTTGCCGCGGCCGCGGCGCGCGCGCAGGAGGCGGGGTTTGACGGCGTGCAGCTTCACGCGGGCCACGGTTATCTGCTGCACCAGTTCATCTCGCCCTGGACCAACACGCGCGCGGACGAGTGGCGCGCGCCGGAAAAACTTTTGCGCGACATCGCGGACGCCATTCGCGCGCGTTGCGGCAGGGACTTTGCGCTGCTGGCAAAGATGAGCGTGGCAGACGATCGCGGCCTGACACCGCGGCGTGTCGCGGAGGTCATCGCTGTCACGGATTTCGACGGCGTTGAGTTGAGCTATGGCACGATGGAACACGCGCTCAACATCTTCCGCGGCGGTTGTCCTGCGCGCGACGCGTTTCGCGTGAATCCGTTTTTCAAACGCATTCCGCGTCTGCTGCGTGCGCTGGCGTTGTGGCGCGTTCGGTGTTGGCAAAAACCATTCACACCGTGTTACAACCTGCGGGACGCGCAATGGATCGCGGCGCGCGTGCAGACGCCGGTGTGGCCTGTGGGCGGATTCCGCAACACCAACGACATCGCGGCCGCGCTCAAAAGCGGCATGCCGCTGGTGTCGCTGTGCCGCCCGTTCATCGCGGAGCCGCATTTGCTCCGACAACTTCAGAACTGGAAGAGCGCCTGCGTGAACTGCAACCGCTGCGCCATTTATTGCGACGCGCCCGAGGCGTTGACGTGCAGAAAGGAATTTCAACATGGATGAAAACATCGTCAAATTTGAGGCGTTTCGCGCGTCTGGCGGCGAGTCTGACATTTTCGGTAAGGTTGCAGCCTTCAGCGCGGCGTTGCGTGACAATCCCGAATGCGCACCCGACGGCCTCGGCCTGTGCTGCGAAGGCGGAGCGGCAAAACGCATGCGTCTGCGCGGCCACGGCGACGCGGCGCATCACGTCTGGATGCTCGGCTCCAACTCCTATCTCGGCCTCACGCGCCACCCGCGCGTCGTTGAGGCCGCGGAGGCTGCGTTGCGCGCCTACGGCTACGGCACGGGCGCGGTCTCGCTCTACACCGGCATCACGCTGTTGCACCGCGAGCTCGAGCAGCGCATTGCGCGCTTTTACGGCGCGGAGGACGCCATCCTTTTTCCCAGCGGTTACGGCACGAACGTCGGCGTGATCTCCGCGCTCTGCGGCCCCGGCGACGTCATTATCAACGACAGCGCCAATCACGCCTCCATCTTCGACGGCGCCACACTCTCCGGCGCGGAGCTCAAGGTCTATCCCCACACCAGCCTGCGCGGACTTGAGCGCGTTCTGCGCGCGTTGCCCGACGCGCAACGCGGACGCCTCATCGTTACCGACGGCGTTTTCTCCATGCACGGCGACCTCGCGCCGCTCGACGCCATCACCGCGCTCGCACGCCAGTACAACGCCCGCGTCATGGTCGACGACGCGCACGGCATCGGCATTGTCGGCCCGACAGGTCGCGGCACGGCCGAGGTCTTTGGCGTCATGGCCAAGGTCGACATCCACGTCGCCATGCTCAGCAAGGCGCCCGGCGGGCTCGGCGGTTTTGCCGCGGGCAGCGCCGAACTCATCCGCTACCTTCGCTTCTACGCGCGCTCCTATTTCTTCTCCACCGCGCTGCCGGCGTCGGTCTGCGGCGGATTGATCGAAGTCTTCAAACTGCTCGACGCCGACCAGGCCGGACGCGCGCAACTCATGGATGCTGTCGCGCGTTTCAAGGCGCGTCTCTCTGTTGCGGGCTTTACCATCGGCGAATCCGCCTCCGCCATTGTGCCCGTGATCATCGGCGACGAACCCAAGCTCTTTCGCTTCCAGCACGAACTGCTCGATGAAGGTGTTTACGCCAACACGGTCACCTATCCCGCGGTCCGCCGCAAGGAGTGCCGCCTGCGCTTTTGCATGATGCTCGGTCTGACGGACGACGACCTTGCGGACATCGAAACGCGAATGGTGCGCGCCGCGAAAAGGACGGGCGTGTTGTGAGGATTCTCGTCACCGGCGCCGCGGGTTTCATTGGCTCGCATGTGGTTGCGCACAGCCTGCAATCCGGCGCGGAGGTGGTCGCCGTCATTCACCAAACCGCGCGTCCCGAACTCGCGGCCAGCAGCGCGAAAGTCGTCGCGTGCTCTGATTGCGCCGATCGCGCGGCCGTCGAAAAACTCTTCCAGGGCGCTGCGATTGACGCGGTCATCCACTGTGCCGGCCGCGCCTCCGACACCGGCTGGCCCTCCGCCTTCCGTCGCGCCAACCTCGAGGCCGCGGCCGTCGTGGCAGAGGTCGCCCTTTGCCACGGCGTGAAGCGCGTTGTGCATGTGTCCACGACCGACGTGTACGGCATGCGTGACTTTCACGGCGAGGACGAAAGCCTGCCGTTTGATCTTTCCGCGCGCAATCCTTATCCGCGTTTCAAAATCAAGGCCGAGCAATGGCTCAACGCCAACATCCCGCCCGACAAACGCGTCATCATCCGCCCCGCCGCGGTCTGGGGAGAGAACGATCCCACGCTGACGCGGCGCTTTCTCGACTTCCTCCGGCGTTCGCCATTCATTGTCCATTTTGGAAAATGGCGCGGACAAAACCGCTGGCCGCTCGCCGACGTCCGCCGCGTTGCCGCCGCGTGTTTTCTCGGCGCAACGCACCCCGACACCGCCGGACGCGCCTGCAACGTCATCGACCCCGCGCACACCACGCTCGACGCCTTTTACACACGGCTTTGCGATCGCCACTTTCCCGATCGCGTCTTTAAGCGCCTCTTTCTTTCTTACTCTCTCGGTGCCTGCGTTGGCGCGTGCTCTTCGGCGCTCTCCAGCCTCTTCAATGCCTCCCATCCACTCTTTGATCCCTCGCTTTACGCGCTCGACTCCATCAGTCACAACCTCGATTTCAACGGCGACGCCATGAACCGCCTGCTCGGCCAAACGCGCGTGTAGTCAGGCCGTGTTGGCGCAATTCCCGCGAAAAAATCCATGCACAACGTGTCATTCTGTGTTACACTTTCTTGCAGGTAAGTCGAATTGTACCACCAAGGAGTTTGTCCGATTATGTCCGAAGTTTCCGCCACCAACATCCCGCCGCAAGCTGTCACCCTTTTCAACAAGGGCTTCTCCGCGTTTGAGCGGGGATCCTTCGACATCGCCATCTCCCTCATGCGCGACTCCCTCAAACTCGCCCCCGGTTACCAGCGCGCCCGCAAATTCCTCCGCGCCGCCCAGGTCGCCCGCGTCAAAAAACAGGCCCTCGCGCCGCTCATCCGCGCCCTGGCCGACATCGGCGGCTACATTCCCATGATCCAAACCTCCCTTCTCGTCTCCCTCAAAAAGGCCGACAAAGCCCTTGTTTCCGGCGAGGCCATGCTCTCCGTCAATCCCCTCAATCTCGCCTTCGTCAACGCTTTTGTCAAGGCCGCCGACGCCGCGAAACTCCCCGACGCCGCCATCCTCACGCTCGAAACTTACCGCGAATCGACACCCGACCCCAAGGGCGTTGTCACCAAACTCCTCGGTCGCCACTACATCGACATTCAGGACTTCGCCAGGGCCCGCGACTGCTTCTCCGCCGTGCTCGCCGCCAACCCCCACGACCCTGACGCCCTCAAACTCCTCAAAGATTCCGAAGCCCGCAACTCCATGCGCTCCGGCGGCTGGGAGGAACACGCCGGCCAGCAGGGTGCCTATCAAAAACTCATGCAGGACGAGGAAAAGGCCAAAACCCTCGCCACCCAGGCCAAATCCCAAATCACCGGCGACGACGCCGAATCGCTCATCCAGGACGCCCGCGACAAGATCGCCGCCGAACCCAAAAACCTCAACTACTACCGCGCACTCGCCCGCCTCTTCTCCCAAAACAAACGCTTCAACGACGCCATCGCCACCCTTCAGGACGCCCAAAACATCAACCCCGCCGACCCCGAGCTCGACCGCGCCCTCTCCGTCGCCAGGGTCGCCCTCTACGACCAGCGCATCGCCGACCTCCAGCAGCAGGGCAAGACCGACGAAGTCAACGCCATCGCCCAGGAGCGCGCGCAGTTTGTCTTCGACGACCTTTCCGACCGCGTCAAACGCTACCCCAACGACCTCCGCCTCCGCTACGAGCTCGGCTTCCTCTACTTCGAAAACGAATACTACGACGAGGCCATCCAGCAGCTCCAGCTCGCCCAGAAGAGTCCCAAGGAACGCATCGACGCCCTCTACTATCTCGCCCGATCCTTCCGCGCCAAGGGCCAGACCGACCTCGCCATCATGCAACTCGAAGCCGCCCTCGACCAGCTCCCCGTCATGGACGACAGCCGCAAAAACGTCCTCTTCGAGCTCGGCGAAATCGTCGAGGCCGGCGGCAACACCGACAAGGCTTTTGCCTACTATAAAGAAATCTACGGCGCTGACATCGGCTTCCGCGACATCGGCGCAAAAATGGAGCGCATCTACAAACTCCGCAAGGACGCCGGCCAATAACAAAACGTTTTCGGTTTCTCGTCCTTCTCCCCGTCGTTGTCGTCGCCGTAGTCGTCGTCGTCCCTCCCCTGGGGCGGGGCAGAGCTTCTGCCACGCCACGAAGATTTTACTTTCTTCGCCATGCGGATTATGCCATCCTGTTTCATCCGTTTCGCGCGTGGCGAAATGGATTCAGCAAAGGAAGTTTGATTATGAAACGTATTCTTTTTCTCTTCGTCAGTTGCGCATTTTTCGCGTGCGCGCAGGAAGCAACGGACAAGGCCGGCGAGCAGCAGGCCGCTGAACGCAGGGCGAATTTGCGCCAGGAAATCCTCCGCAAAAACGGCGGGTTTGTGATCGCGCCGCAAAAGGGTCCGCAGATTCTCTTCCGCAACATGCAGACCGTGGTGTCGCACGACATCGTGACCAACGTCGTGGACAACATCGGCAAGGTGACGCGCCTGCCCTTCAAAGCCGACGTCGTGAAGGCGCCCAAGGAAATGGATCCGCTGAAGCTGACCAAAGAGGCGCTGTCGAAAGAAATCGCCGGCGCGGTGCTGCTCGTGGACGTGAAGGGCTGGCCCGCGTTGTGGGTCGCGCCGGAAGCGAGCTGGGCGATCGTGAACGTCGACGCGCTGCGCGACAAGGCGGACAAGGAACAGCTCGACCGCCGCGTGCAGCAGGAGCTTTGGCGCGCCGCGTGTTACGCCATGGGCGCGGGCGACTCGAAGATCGAGAAGTGCGTGATGAACACCGTCGCCAAACCGGAAGACCTGGACAAGCTGAACATCGTGCCGTATCCCGAATACCTCGGCAAGATGCTGCAGCACGCCAAATCCCTTGGCGTCGAAGCGTCGCGCACCACGACCTACCGCAAGGCGCTTGAGGAAGGCTGGGCTCCGAAACCGGAAAATGAATTCCAGCAAGCAATTTGGGACGAGTTAAAAAAATAGTTAACAGTTAACAAAGGGCAACGGTTGCTTATGACCGAAGGCATCACGCAGGTAAAGTGCATGGATTTTGCGGTGCGGATTGTCAATCTGTGCCGCCATCTGTGTGATGAGAAGCGTGAATACATTTTGTCGAGGCAACTGTTGCGCAGCGGGACTGGCGCAGGCGCGAATTTTCGTGAGGCGAAGTATGCGCAAAGCAGCGCGGACTTCATTTCGAAGTGCTCCATCGCGTTGAAGGAAATCGCCGAGACCGAATACTGGCTCGAACTTCTCCACAGAACGGACTATCTGACGGAAAAGGAATATGCCAGCATTCAAAACGACTGTTCCGAAATCGTGCGCCTGCTGACCTCCATCGTTAACACGTCCAAGCGAAAAATTGCCAATCCACCAAGTGACTCAAACAACTGTTAACTGTTCCCTGTTAACTGTTAACTAAAAGGCTTCCATGTACGCTCTTGTCATTTTTCTCGGCTCGTTCCTTCTCTTCGGCATCCAACCCATGCTCGGTCGTTTGTTGTTGCCCGGTTTTGGCGGGAGCGCGGCGGTGTGGTCGGTGTGTTTGGCGGCGTATCAAGTGTTGCTGCTGGCAGGCTATGTGTACGCGCACGGCGTGTCGCGCATGAGGCGCGGAAGGCAGTGGGGGATTCACGCGCTGGCGCTGGTTGTGGCGGGCGCGTGGAGTCTGGGCGTGGCAGCGATGTGGCCGCAGGTGTACGATCAAATTGGCAACACGTCGCTGCCGGGGCTGGAGGTGCTGATGTATGTGGCGGCATTCATCGGGCTGCCCTACGTGCTACTGGCGTCCGGTTCGTCGCTGTTGCAGGCATGGCTGGTGCAACGCAAAGGGCGAAGGGTTTACGGACTCTATGCGGTGTCGAATTTGGGTTCGTTTTTGGGATTGTTTTTTTATCCGCTGGTGGTCGAGCCGTTCGTGCCGCTGGCGTGGCAATGGTGGGGCTTTGCCACGGCGTTTTGTTGCTATGGCCTGCTGGTGATCGCGGCGGGACGGATGTTGCTTCGCGAAGGCGCGGACGACACGGCGGACGCGGCGCCGGCGCGCGAGGAAATGGCTGTGGCACTGCCAAGACCTTTGACACGCGCCTGGCTGTGGGTGGCGTTGCCGGGCATGACGTCGTTTTTGCTGGTGGCGGTGACGAACCATTTGACGCTCGACGTGACGCCGATCCCGCTGATGTGGGCGATGTTGCTGGGATTGTTTTTGCTGAGCTATGTGATCGGATTTTCGCGGCTGGGCGAGAAGGGGCTGGCGGCGTGGATGTTTTTGTGCGTGGTGAGTTTGCTGGGGCTCGGTTACCTGCTGGTGATGAAGGGTACGAACAACGTGCGCTTCGTCGAGTCGCTGCGCTGGGGCGGCTTGGCGTTCGGCCTGGTGTGCGTGTTTTTGCACAGTTGGCTCTACACGATCCGGCCCGTGGCGAAAGAATCGCTGACGCGGTTTTACCTCGGCATCGCGGTGGGCGGCGCGATCGGCGGCGTGTTCGGGTCGCTCGTGTGTCCGCTGATTTTTAACACGATTTTGGAGTGGCCGCTGGGCATTGTGGCGATTGCGGCGGGATTAGGTTGGTTCATCTTTGCGTGGCGACGGCGCGATCTCGTGTGGTTCAACCGCTGCGCGCTGGTGGCGTTGGCGGCCGTGCCGGTGCTGGTGGTCTGGAGCTTCAAACGCAACCCGGTGTTGGAAGGCGATGTGCTGACCGAGTTCCGCAATTTTTACGGCACCCTGACGCTCACGCGCCGCGATGTGACCCGACCGGGCGAACGCCACCAGGACGCCTTCAACCTCACGCACGGCAAAACGCTCCACGGCATGCAGTCGAAAAAATATTGGGACGACGACCCGGTGATTCCCGAGCGCGCGATGGAGGACAAGGCAATGCGCTCCAGTTGGGATCGCTTCCCCATGTTGACCGTGATCAAGCATCCGCTTGCACACGACGTTCAGGCCACGACGTATTACGGGCCTGCCGGTGGCGGGGCGGCGGTCGTGACACGCCACGCCTCCAAAGGCACGAACGAAACATTGCGCGTCGGGCTCGTCGGACTCGGAGCCGGCACCATGGCCGCGTGGGCGAACGAGGGCGACGTGTTTCGCTTTTACGAGATCAACGCCGCGGTGCCGGACATCGCGCTGGACGACCGCCACTTCAACTTTTTGTCGAGCTCAAAGGCCGACGTTGAAATCGTGATCGGTGACGCGCGGAAGATTTTGGAGGCCGAGGACAAGGCCGGTTTTCCCGGTTGGGACGTGCTGGTGATCGACGCGTACAGCGGCGACTCCATTCCCTTTCACCTGGCGACCAAAGAGGCTTTTGAACTCTACCGCCGCCGTCTCGCGCCCGGCGGGATTTTGGCCGTGCATTTGAGCAACTGGCACATCGACCTCATGCCGCTGGTGAAAGCCGTCGCCGTTGAAACCGGCATGACCGTGCATGGCGTGATGAGCGGCGCGCAGGGCGAAGTCTCCGCCGCGAGCTGGGCCTTTTTCGCCGAGGAGGATTTCAAGCTCATCGCGCCGCTTGGCATCGAAGTTGACTGGGCGCAAGTCAAGGCCATGCCGCGCGTCCCGACCGACACCCACGGCAGCCTCATTCCCCTTGTCCGTCTCCGCGGCATGAACACCGATGAAATCCTCAAAAAGCCTGACCGCCGCGGCACCCTCGACAAACTTCTCGGCAAGAACCCGGCCAAGGTCGAGTAACGAAAATGGGTGGGGCGCGACCGCCGGGCGCGCCCCACCTTTATCTTCGTCCGTGGACGGACGTCACGCGTGGCATTGCGCCACCGCTGCCACCACGCGTTCCACCGCCTCTGTCTCGGGAAACGCCGCGATGGTTTCGCCCTTGACGCACAAGGCGAAACGACCGTTGCCGCCGATGAGCGCAATGTCCGCGTCGCGCGCCTCGCCGGGGCCGTTCACGAGGCAACCCATCACCGCCACATGCGGACGCGACGCGTCGGGATGCGCGCGATAAAAGACTTCCAAACGCGCCTCGATCTCCGTCGCAATCCGCCGCACATCAACCTGCGTCCGGCCGCATGTCGGGCACGACGTCACGCTCGGCCCCGGCGCGCGCAAGCCCAGCATCCGCAGCAACTCCACGCCCACGCGCACCTCCTGCTCCGGCGTGTCGGTCAGCGAAATGCGCAACGTGTCGCCAATGCCTTCCATCAGCAGCGTCCCCAGCGCGAGCGTCGAACGCATCGTGCCCGCGAGAAACGTCCCCGCTTCGGTCAACCCCAAATGCAGCGGATAATCCGTCCGCTCCGCGAGCAGCCGGTACGCCGCGAGCGTCCGCTCCATGTCCGACGCCTTCACGGAAATTTTAATCTCGCCAAACCCCTCCGCCTCCAGCAACGCCACGTGCCGCAGCGCGCTCTCCACCAGCGCCTCCGCGGTCGCGCCGCCAAACTTCGCCAGCAAATTCTTCTCCAGCGAGCCGCCGTTCACGCCAATGCGAATCGGCGCGTGGCACGGCCTGGCCGCTGCCACGACCGCGCGCAACGCGTCGCGATCGCCGATGTTTCCGGGATTGATCCGCAATCCCGCCACGCCCGACTTCAACGCGGCCAGTGCGAGCCGGTGGTCGAAATGAATGTCCGCCACAATCGGCAACGCTGATTTTTTCACCGTTGCCGCCAGCGCCTCCGCCGTGGCAAGGTCCGGCACCGCGACACGCATGATGTCGCAACCCGCCTCCGCCGCGGCCGCGATCTGCGCGAGCAACGCCGGCGTGTCGCGTCCGTCGCACTTCGCCATGGTCTGCACCGAGATCGCCGCGCCGTTGCCAATCGCCACCGGCCCCAGTTGAATCCGCCGCGTTGCGCGTCGCGCTGCAATCAGCCCGCTCACGGCGCCTCCGGCGGTTCCTGTTCCACGCGTTCAACCTGGTTGGTTTGCGCCGCCGACTTGTTGCCCCATTTCCTCACCGCCATCCCCCACGAATCCTTGAACACCAGCAAAAGCATCAAGCCGATTAACAAAATCGCAAACACGTTCACCAGCGCCGCCACCACCTTTGGATGCGGCTTGCGGCGCGTGATGATTTCCCACAATGCAAACATAATATGCCCGCCGTCCAGCACCGGGAACGGCAACAAGTTGATGATCGCCAGGTTCACGCAAATCAGCCGCATCAGCCCCAGGCAAATCCACACCCCCTCCTTCACCGCCATCCACAACGCCGCCAGCAGCACCACCGGCCCGCCCACGCTTGTCGCCGCGCGTTTGCGCTCGCCGTCTACCGTCGGCGCCGTCACCGCCTGCAGGATGCGGAACACCGCGCCCGCGTCCGACGAAATCTGCGCCATCGCTCCCCGGTGTTTCATCCACATCGGCGGCCTCTTTTCAAACGGCTTATACCGCACCCCGATCAGCGCGCGCTTCTCCTGCGCGTCGTATCGCGGCGTCACGTCCAGCGTCAACTCCTGTCCCGCGCGCAGCACCGTCAGCACGAGCGGCTTCTCGCCATTTTTTTCCACCGTCCTGCTGAAGGCCTCATTGCACAGCACCGGCGCGCCGTTCACCGACACGATCTGATCCTTCGCCTGCACGCCCGCCGCTTCGGCCGGACTCTCCTCTATCACGGAGCCCACATAACACGCGTCCATCGGCAACACGCCTTCCACGAGCCGCAGCTCGTCCCGCTGCACCAGCGGCACTTGCAACGTCCGTGTCACGCCGTTCGTCTCCGCCACGGTCAGCGTCACCAACTCCCCCGCGTTCGCCGCCAGGTGCGCCTCGATGATAAAATCGTCCCACGATCTCACCGCATGATTGTTCACCTTCAGCAACCGCTGATCCTCGCGCAATCCCGCGTCCCACGCCTCGGAATTTTCGTCCACATAACCCACCCGCGTGTCCAGCGCGCGTGTTGCCGCCGCCGGCGCAAACGTCGCAATCACCCACGCCAAAATCACTGCCAAAACGATGTTCCCAAACGGCCCCGCGATCGACACCACAATCCGCTTCCACGCTGCAATATCCGGCAGTTGCTCCGCCGGCTGATCGCCGTCATGCGTGCCCTGCATCTTGTCCATGCCGCTCGGATCCAGTTGCGGCAACGCCACATAACCGCCCAGCGGAATCGCGTTGATCCGGTACTCCGTGGCGCCGATTTTCCGCCGCCACAACGCCGGGCCAAACCCGATCGCAAACGCGTCCACCCGGAACCCCAGCCAGCGCGCCGCCAGGAAATGCCCCAGCTCATGCACGAACACCACCACCCCAAACAAAAACGCAACCACACAACCGCTCAACACATTCATCAAAATGTTCACGTAACTTTACTCCTGTTTCAAACGTTAAAAATCGCCCGTGGCAGAGCATGACCTCTGCCACGAAACGCAATTTTATTTGCAATCCGCGCGCTCATGCGCACCACTCCCGCACCTTCGCGCGCGTTCGCGCATCGGTGTCCAAAATTGTTTCGAGACTCAACGCCGGCGTTGTCGCCGCCTTGGTCATCGCGCGCTCAATCAAGCGCGGCACCGCGGCGAGCGAAATCCGTTGCGCCAAAAATCCCTCCACCGCGACCTCGTTCGCCGCGTTCAAAATCGTCGGATGCAGTCCGCCCGCCGTCATGGCCGCGCGCGCAAGTTTCAGGCAGCGAAAGCGTCCTTCGTCCGGTGCGAAAAAGTGCAGCGCGCCGAGCGCCGCCAAATCCAATTTTTGGCGCGTGGCAGGCCAGCGGTCCGGCCACGACAACGCGTATTGAATCGCCACCCGCATGTCCGGCGGCGACAACTGCGCAAGCGTCGCGCCGTCCGCAAACTCCACCAGCGAATGCACGATGCTCTCCGGATGCACGACCACGTCTAGTTTCTCCGGCGCCGCGCCAAAGAGCCACCGCGCCTCCATCAGCTCCAGCCCCTTGTTCATCATCGTCGCGGAATCCACCGAAATTTTCGGCCCCATTTTCCACTTCGGATGATTGAGCGTTGCCTCCACCGACACGGTTTCGAAATCCACATCCGGCCGTCCCAAAAACGGTCCGCCCGACGCCGTCAAAATCAAGCGCGACACGTCGCCGCCGCCTTGCAGACATTGAAAAATCGCCGAGTGCTCGCTGTCCACCGGCAGCAGCTTCACGCCCGCCTTCGCCGCCTCCGCCATCACCAGTTCGCCCGCGCCGACCAGCACCTCCTTTGTGGCCAGCGCGACGTCGCGCCCCGAGTGAATCGCCGCCAGCGTCGGAGCCAAACCCGCCAGCCCCACCAGCGCCATCACCACGGTCGCCATGCCCGCGAGCTCGCACAATCCCTCCGGCCCCTCCAGCACCTCCAGCGACGCGTCGAGTTCACGCGCGCGTTTCGCCGCCGCGCGGTCAAGCAACGCAACCCGCCTCACGTGGCAGGCCTGTGCCTGTGCCACGAGCCGCTCCGCGTTGTTGCGCGCCGCGAGCGCGACGATTTTGAGACGCTCCGGTTGCTCCGCTACGACGCGCAATGTGTGCTCGCCGATCGAACCGGTCGAACCCAAAATAACGAGTTGTTTCTGTGCGCGGGTTTCAGCCATGCGGATACATCCACAGCAAATAAAAATAGAGCGCCGCGGGCGTGAATGTCAGCGAATCGAAGACGTCGAGCAGGCCGCCCATGCCGGGAAAAATAGCGCCTGAATCTTTTGTCTCTGTCGCGCGTTTCAATTGCGATTCCACGAGGTCGCCCAGCACGCCGATGGCGCACAACACCAAGCCTACAATCGCCGCTTCAACCAGCGAAAAATTCCGCAGCGTGGCAAAGCGTTCCGCGGGCGAAAAGACATTTTCCGCAAGCCACACAAACGCCACGCTGATGATCATCGAGAGCGCGAGTCCGCCCGCCAAACCTTCCCACGACTTCTTCGGCGAGATGCGCGGAAACATTTTGTGCTTGCCGATCGCCATGCCCGTTGCGTACGCGCCGATGTCGCCGGCCTTGGTCACGAGCGCGACATACGCGGCGAGCATGATGCCCTCGCGCGTCGACACAATTTGAAACGGCTCGAACGCGCCCCATTGCGCAAGGTTGATGAAGAACCCGAACATGAACGGAATGTACAGAAACCCCAGCGCGGTTGTGCCGAGCATTTGCAGCGGTCTTTGCACCTTGGGATCGAGCAGCACGCGCACGAACAAGAGAAAAAGCCCGAGCGTCAGCAACGCGGTGAACACCGGAAAATCCGCGTGCGCGCGCGACAACACGACGCCGCGCGGCAACGCGTAACACGCCGTCAGCCACAGCGCGCCCGCGATGATTCCAAACTTTCGGCTCACCTCGATTTGGGCGCGTTCCATCATCCGGTAAAACTCATGCTGGCATTTTGCCATCACGATCAGCAGCACCGGAAACAGGCACCATCCCGGCGCCCACAACAGCAGGAAGAACCAAAAAAACGCGACGCAAATTCCGGTGATAATGCGAGTCTTCATAAAGGGGTCGGGGTTGTGGAAAACATTTGATGATGGTGGACGGACGCGCTCATATTCCCCCGAACCTGCGCTTGCGCTGTGAAAACGCCGCCAGCGCCGCGTCAAAATCCGTTGCGCCGAAATCCGGCCACAGCGTGGGCGTGATGAAAAATTCCGAATACGCCGCCTGCCACAACATGAAGTTGCTGATGCGCAATTCGCCGCTCGTGCGGATGATCAAATCCGGATCGGGCAAACCGGGAATGTACAAAAATTGGCCGACCGTGCTTTCGTCAATCGCGTCCGGGTCGAGCTCGCCCGCCTTGACCGCCCGCGCGATCGCGCGCGTCGCGTCCGTGATTTCCGCGCGTCCGCTGTAACTCAGCGCGAGCTGCAAAAAGCCTTCGTCGTACTTCGCCGTGCGCGCCTCCGCGGCCTCGATCGCGGCCAGCAATTCCGGCACAAAATCCGTGCGCCGGCCCATGATCCGCAGGGCGACGCGCTGCTCGTGCAACTCTTTTTCGTGTTCGTCCAAAAAGTGCCGCAGCAACGCCATCAACCCCTCGACCTCTTCCTTTGGCCGCTTCCAGTTCTCCGTGCTGAACGCGTAAAGCGTCAGGTATTTCACGCCGTTGTCGCGGCAGAGGCGGATCACTTTGCGCACCGTCTCCGAACCCGCCTCATGTCCCTTCAGGCGCGGCAACCCGCGTTGCTGCGCCCAGCGTCCGTTGCCATCCATGATGATCGCAACATGCTTTGGAATCTGGCGGTCCATACCGATTTACAGTGCGATCCTCAACGTGGTGTCGCGCGCCGGCCCCACTGACAAAATGCCCAGCTTCGCGCCGGTCAGCGCGACCAGCCGCTCGACATACGCGCGCGCGTTCGGCGGCAAATCCTCGTAACGCGTCACGCGGCTCGTCGGCGTCTGCCAGCCCGGCATTTCCTCGTAAACCGGCGTGCAACGCGCGAGCTTTGAGATGTTTGCGGGCAGCGTGTTCAGGCGCTCGCCGTCGCATTCGTATGCGGTGCAAATTTTGATCACCGGCAAATCGTCCAGCACGTCGAGCTTGGTCATTGCCCAGTAATCCACGCCGTTGACTTCGCGCGCGTAACGCCCGATCACCGCGTCGAACCAGCCGCAACGCCGGGGTCGTCCGGTCGTCGCGCCAAACTCGCCGCCCTTTGTGCGCAGCAGGTTGCCCGTCTCGTCGTTCAGCTCCGTCGGGAACGGCCCCTCGCCCACGCGCGTCGTGTAGCATTTGATCACGCCCACCACGCGGTCGATCCGGCGTGGCGAAAGTCCGCTGCCCGTGCACGCGCCGCCCGCCGTGGGATTCGACGACGTCACAAACGGATACGTGCCGAAATCAATGTCCAGCATCGTACCCTGCGCGCCCTCCAGCAAAATGGATTTCCCCTCGCGGTCGGCGTTGTTCACCATCGCCACGGTGTCCGTGATGTACGGCTTCAATCGCGCCGCCGCGTCGGCGTAAAGCGCCTGCAATTCGTCGCGGTTCAGGAGCGGCGCGTCCAACGTTGCCAGCTCGTCGTTCGCCGCCTCGATGTGCTCGTCCAAACGCGCGGTAAAATCCGCCTCCTGCAAATCCCCCATCCGCAATCCCTGGCGCGCAATCTTGTCGCCGTACGCCGGACCAATCCCGCGGCCGGTCGTGCCGATTTTCTTCCCCGGCGCGCGGCGCGCTTCCGCCGCCTTGTCCAGCGCCTGATGATAACGCATCGCCATGTGCGCGCGGTCGCTCACGAAGAGCCGGCCGCGCGTCGTGATGCCGTGGCCCTCGATCATCTTGATTTCACTCAGCAATTCCAGCGGATCAATCACCACGCCGTTGCCGATCACGCACGGTTTGCCCGCGTGCAAAATGCCCGACGGAATCAGGTGCAACACATACGTCTTCCCGCCCGTGATCACCGTGTGGCCCGCGTTGCTGCCGCCCTGGTAGCGTACAATCATGTCCGCGAGGTTGGTCATCACGTCGATGACCTTCCCCTTGCCTTCGTCCCCCCATTGCGCGCCCACAAGCACAGTATTTGGCATAAAAACTCCCGCCGCGCTTCCGCGGCAAACATGACAAAACGGCGTCGTCCGTCGAACGCCGGAAAAGTCCCCAGCATACCACAAACACCGCCTCCTTGCCAATTGCCATGACGAGTTGGAAGGAGGAATGACTACATCGACAACATCGACAGCGACGACAACAATCTTTGCGTGGCAGAGCCCTACCTCTGCCACGCAGCGAATCGCTTTTTCTCCGGCTTGCGGCAGGACTTCGCAGGCGTTATACTGTCGGGCAATCATGCACATTCACGATTTTGCGAACTTGGATCTCGACCGCTTCCGGCGGCGCGGCATCCCGGAAGTCATCTTCGGCGAACCAAAAAGCGCCGAGCAAATTCTCGACCTCATGCGCCGCCTCAACGACGCCGGACAAAACGCGTTTGCCACGCGCGTCTCAGCGGACAAGGCGCAATTCGTCCTCGAGGCGTTGCCCGACGCGACCTACCACGAACGCGCGCGCATCCTGACCCGCGACGTGGCAACGCTCCCCTCCTGCCACGGCCAGGTCGTCGTCGTGAGCGCGGGCACCGCGGACATTCCGGTCGCGGAAGAAGCGGCCATCACCGTGGAACGCATGGGCGCGCGCGCGACGCGAATGTGGGACGTCGGCGTCGCCGGCCTCCACCGTCTGCTCGCGAAGCTTCCGTTGCTCAACACCGCGGACGTCATCATCGCGGTCGCGGGCATGGAGGGCGCGTTGCCGTCGGTTGTGGCAGGACTCGTGCAGTGCCCCGTGATCGCGCTGCCCACCAGCGTCGGTTATGGCGCAAACCTCCACGGCGTCACCACGCTCCTCGCGATGATCACGAGCTGCGCGTCCGGCGTGACCGTGGTCAACATCGACAACGGCTTTGGCGCCGGAGTTGCCGCGGGGCTGATCGTCCGGCGGCTCAAGGACAACACCCATGACGCGTAAAACACCCCGCTGTTGCTTCGACGAAATCCGCCCGGAATTTGAAACGCTTTTGGCCGACGGCTTGAGCTTTCCGGACACGCCGCCCGCGTTGCGCAGGGCCGTCGCCCACGCGGTGCTGACGCCCGGAAAACGCCTGCGCCCTTTCCTCTGCGTCTCCGCCGCGCAGGCCGTGGCAGGCCGCCTCGTCCGCCACGCGCTGCACTACGCCGTGGCCATCGAATACCTCCACGCCTACACGCTCATCCACGACGATTTGCCGGCCATGGACAACGACCGCGAGCGTCGCGGCAAGCCGACCGTGTGGGTGAAATTCGGCGAAGCCAACGCCATCCTCGCCGGCGACTTTTTGCAGGGCCTCGCCTTCGAACGCGCGCTGTCGAGCGGCCATTCCTCCGCGCCGTTTGCCGCGCGCGAACTGGCCGAAGCCGCCACGCGCGTTGTCTCCGGCCAGGTGTTGGACCTCAAGCACGCCGGCACGAAAAACACACGCATCATTTATGACATTCGCGACCTCAAGACCGCCGCGCTCTTCGCGGCCGCCGCCACAATGGGCGCCCGCGCCGCCGGTGCGTCGCGCGACGAAATCGTCGCGCTTCACGACTATGCGACGAGTTTCGGCCACGCTTTCCAAATCGCCGACGACCTCGACGACGCGAACCAGGGCGACAAAAAGGAACTTTCCATTCTCAACGCCATGAGCGCGACGCGCGCGCGGAAGGAAATGGAATCATACGCTGCCAGCGCTCTTGCCGCGCTGGAACGCTTCAAGCCCGCCAACGTCGTGCCGCTCGTCAAAATCGCCAACGATCTTGTCGCGCGCAAAAGCTAGACGCATGCACAACGAAAACAATCTTTGCGTTCCTCTGCGTCCTTCGCGCCTTTGCGTCAAATCTCCCGGTGCACGTCATCTTTGCGCTTTCGTGAGCCGCGAAATTCTGGTAAATTTCTTGCGTTTTCTTTTCACTTTTAGCAGGCAGACCCGTTATGGACAAACATTACGACCCGAAGACCATTGAAGCCAAGTGGTATCCCTGGTGGGAGCACAATGGCTTTTTCGCACCCGACGCGGATTCGACAAAGGAACCTTTTTGCATCGTCATTCCGCCGCCGAACGTCACGGGCATTCTGCACATGGGCCACGCGCTCAACAACACCCTCCAGGATCTCCTCGCCCGCTGGCGCCGCATGCAGGGCCGCCGCACGCTCTGGCTCCCCGGCACCGACCACGCGGGCATCGCCACGCAAAACGTCGTTGAAAAAGCGCTGCGCAAAGAAGGCAGCTCGCGCCACCAGCTCGGCCGCGAGGCCTTTGTCGAACGCGTCTGGAAATGGCGCGAGGAATACGGCAGCACCATCGTCACGCAGCTCCGCAAACTTGGCTCGTCTTGCGATTGGAGCCGCGAGCGTTTCACCATGGACGCCGGTCTCTCCGAAGCCGTGGCTGAAGTCTTTTGCCAGCTCTACAACGAGGATCTCATCTATCGCGGCAACTACATCGTCAACTGGTGTCCGCGTTGCGAAACCGCGCTCGCCGACGACGAAACCGAACACCAGCCCAACAACGGTTCGCTCTGGCACATTCGCTATCCGCTCGTCAGCGGCGGCCACCTCATCGTCGCCACCACGCGCCCGGAAACTTTGCTCGGCGACACCGCGCTCGCCGTCAATCCCGCCGACGAACGCTACAAGCATCTCGTCGGCCAGTACGCCATTCTTCCCGTCACCAACCGGCAAATTCCCATCATTGCCGACGATTATGTGGACGCCACATTCGGCACCGGCGTTGTCAAAATCACACCCGCTCACGACCCCAACGACTTCGCCGTCGCGCAACGTCATCAGCTTCCCTTCATGAACGTCATGCACGGCAACGCCACCATGAACGACGAGGCCGGGCCGTATGCCGGACTCGACCGTTTTGCGTGCCGCAAACAGCTCGTTGAGGATTTGAAAGCCGCCGATCTCCTCGAAAAAGTCGACGCTTACCAAAACGCCGTCGGCCACTGCTATCGTTGCGACACCATTGTCGAGGCCCGCCTCTCCGACCAGTGGTTTGTCCGCATGAAGCCCCTCGCCACCGCCGCCATCGACGCCGTCAAATCCGGCGCCATCACCTTCACCCCGCAGCGCTTCGAGCACACCTATTTCCATTGGATGGACAACATCCGCGACTGGTGCATCTCCCGTCAAATCTGGTGGGGCCACCGCATCCCCGTCTACACCTGCGCCAACTGCAGCCACGAATGGGCCGACAAACACGCCCCGCAGCAATGCCCCAACTGCAGCGCCACCGCCAACATCACCCAGGACGAAAACGTCCTCGACACCTGGTTCTCTTCCTGGCTCTGGCCCTTCTCCACCCTCGGCTGGCCCGACACCAACGCCCCCGACCTCCGCGCCTTCTACCCCACCACCGACCTCGTCACCGCCCCCGACATCATCTTCTTCTGGGTCGCACGCATGATCATGGCCGGCTGCAAATTCATGGGCCAGGTTCCCTTCCGCAACGTCATCTTCAACGGCGTCGTCCGCGACGCCCAAAACCGTAAGATGTCCAAATCCCTCGGCAACTCCATCGACCCCCTCGAAATCATCGACCAGTACAGCGCCGACGCCCTCCGCTTCACCCTCATGACCATCTCCACCCCCGGCGTCGACATCCAGCTCTCCACCGACAAATTCGAAATCGGCCGCAACTTCGGCACCAAAATCTGGAACGCCGCCCGCTTCATCACCATGCACGCCGAAAAACTCGGCCCCTTCGACTGGCGCGACTTCGCCGTCAGCCCGCCCAACCTCGACCCCTCCCTCCTCACCGACGACGACCGCCACCTCCTCTTCCGCCTCGACGGCACCATCGCCGACCTCACCACCCACCTCGACAAATACCGCTTCCAGGACGCCGCCCGCCTCATCTACGACTTCATCTGGACCGAGCTCTGCGACAACTACCTCGAAACCATCAAGTCCGACCTCGCCGCCGACAACCTCCCTCGCCGCCGGCAAATTCTCGCCATCCTCGCCCACGTCCTCAGCAACTCCCTCCGCCTCCTTCACCCCTTCATGCCCTTCATCACCGAAGAGCTGTGGCACGCCCTCACCTTTGCCACGCCCCACCAAACCATCATGACCGCGCCCTGGCCCGCGCCCCTCTCCGACACCCTCCGCGCCGCCTGGGGTCTCTCCCAGGAAACCTGCGACCTCGTCGACGCCAAACGCGAACTCATCACCGCCGGCCGCGCCCTCCGCGCCACCTACAACCTTCCCCCCGGCCAACTCCTCCGCTACATCCTCCACACCTCCGACGCCGCCAAAATCCTCCCCCAGCTCGACACCCTCAAACTCCAGCTCCGCGCCCAGTCCATCGACCTCGTCACCGAGCCCCCCGCCCAGCCCATGCCCGCCACCCTCTGCAAACTCGGCTCCATCATGCTCCCCCTCGACGGCCTCATCGACCTCGCCGCCGAACGCGCCCGCGTCGACGCCGAAATCCAGAAAAACCAAAACTTCCTCAACGGCATCGACGCCAAACTCAACAACCCCGGCTTCACCGACAAAGCCCCTCCCGCCGTCGTCGAAAACCAGCGCCAGCGTCAGGCCGAACTCAACCAAATCCTCGCCGAACTCACCCTCCGCCGCACCGCCCTCGGCTGATCCCCAAACCAAAAAAAATCCCGTGGCGTGACAGGACTCGGCAATGCGCCGACGCGCCTGTCATGCCACGAAACATTTTGCCTCAACAAGGCCGGTCAATCTCAACGGCTCAGCAAAAATACGACACACGGTTGTGAGACGAAGTTAAAGGTATAGAGTTTCAAATCATGGACTTCCCAATTGTAGTGGTGTTGCTGTGCTACGCCTCCCCCGTTGTTAACGAATATCCTTAAGGCCGTTGACCGTGGCACACGCCGAACTGTGGCCTGGGTGATCGGTGGTCGTGATTCTGCGACCTTTACGCGACTTTACGACAAAATGCAACATTTGACAAATTGCACGTTTTGCACGGACAATTGGACGCTTTTGCCGAGATGCTTCCGACAGAGTTCCATAGGATCGGGAAAGCTCATACGATGACAATCGAACATGACAACAGCAACACCCGTCATCATTTGGGACGCTTCACGCGGCGCGCCAAAGTGGTGTCACAACAGACGTTAATGATGGACTTGACGTTGCGACCATCAGTCTCTTTTTCCAACTTCAGAAATTAGCCTTGTCTATATTTATATTCCGGCCTTTTTACCCCGAAGGCATTAAAAAATGAAGAAAAAGTTGAACGTTTTAAAACGTACTCCGCTTTTTGTAGAAGGCGTAAATTCGGTCTTGATAGAGGGGCGTTGTTGTGCGAAAATAGCATCCCGTTTGCGTGCTTTAGCTGCTGCAACACATTTTGAGTCCAAATCCCAACAAGGAAGACGTTTCTATGCGCCGCAACGATATCAAAAAAGTCCTGATCATCGGGTCAGGCCCGATTGTCATTGGCCAAGCCTGTGAGTTTGATTATTCGGGAACCCAAGCCTGCAAGGCACTGCGCGAACTGGGGTACAAAATTGTCCTCGTGAACAGCAACCCGGCGACGATCATGACGGATCCGGTGATGGCGGACGCGACGTACATTGAGCCGTTGAATCTGGAGCGCCTGGAGCAGATCATCGCGCAGGAAAAGCCGGACGCGCTGCTGCCGAATCTCGGCGGTCAGACAGGGCTGAACATGGCGCTGCAACTGAGCAAGGCGGGGCTGTTGGAGAAGTACGGCGTGCAGGTGATCGGCGTGAATCTCGACGCGATCGAGCGCGGCGAGGACCGCGACATTTTCAAAAAAACGATGCTGGAGCTGGGCATTGACACGCCGCGTTCGGGGATCGCGAATTCGCTGGAGGAGGCGGAGCGGATCGCGGGGGAAATCGGGTTCCCGCTGGTGATCCGTCCGGCGTACACGATGGGCGGCGCGGGCGGCGGGTTCGCGTACAACATGGAGGAGTTGCAGACGATCGCTGCGCGTGGGTTGGATCTGTCGATGACGCACCAGATTCTCGTCGAGGAGTCGATCAAGGGCTGGGAGGAGCTCGAGGTCGAGGTCGTGCGCGACGCGAAAAATCAGATGATTTCGGTTTGCTTTATTGAGAACATCGATCCGGTGGGCGTGCACACGGGCGACTCGTTTTGCTCGGCGCCGATGCTGACGATCGCGCCGGAATTGACGAAACAGCTGGAAAAGATGGCATTTTCGATTGTGGAGGCGATTGGCGTGATTGGCGGCACGAACGTGCAGTTCGCGCACAACCCCGAGACGGGCCGCGTGGTGATTATCGAGATCAATCCGCGGACGTCGCGCTCGTCGGCGCTCGCGTCGAAGGCCACGGGTTTTCCGATCGCGCTGATTTCGGCGAAGCTGGCCGCGGGACTTTCGCTGTCGGACATTCCGTACTGGCGCGACGGCACGCTCGACAAATACACGCCGTCGGGCGATTACATTGTGTTGAAGTTTGCGCGCTGGGCGTTTGAAAAGTTCCGCGCGGTCGAGGACAAAATCGGCACGCAAATGAAGGCCGTCGGCGAGGTGATGGCGATCGGCAAGACGTACAAGGAGACGCTGCAAAAAGCAATCCGCGGACTTGAAAATGGACGCCAGGGGCTGGGCTTTGCGAAAGACTTCAACAAGCGTCCACTCGCGGAATTGCTGGACGCGCTCAAGACGCCTTCCAGCGAGACGCATTTCATGATTTACGAGGCGCTGCGCAAGGGTGCGACGCCGGAGCAAATTTACGACATCACCGCCATCAAACCGTGGTTCACGCAACAGATGAAGGAGCTGGTGGAGCTTGAGGAAACCCTCCTCACGCACAAGGGCAAACCGTTGCCCGACGCGTTGCTCGCGCAGGCCAAAAAGGACGGCTTCTCCGACAAGTATCTGGCGAAGCTGCTCGGCGTGAAGGAAAAGGCGATCCGCACGCAACGCGAAAAATGCGGCATTCACGAAGGCTGGCACGCGGTGCCGGTCAGCGGCGTGGAGGATCGCGCGTATTACTATTCCTCTTACAACGCGCCCGACACGCTCGCGCTCAAGCAGAATCCGAAAAAAGTCATGATTCTCGGCGGCGGGCCGAACCGCATCGGCCAGGGAATCGAGTTCGACTATTGCTGCGTGCACGCCGCGTTCGCGTTGCGCGAAATGGGTTACGAGACCGTGATGGTCAACTGCAACCCCGAAACCGTTTCGACCGACTACGACACCTCGAGCCGCCTCTACTTCGAGCCGCTCACCGTCGAGGACGTCCTGCAGATTTACCGCAAGGAAAAACCGCTCGGCGTCATCGTTCAGTTCGGCGGCCAGACCCCGCTCAACATCGCGCGCGAGCTGTCCGAATGCGGCGTCAACATCCTCGGCACGTCCATCGACGCGATCGACATCGCCGAAGACCGCGACCTCTTCCGCAAGATGATGGACAAGCTCCACATTCCCATGCCCGAATCCGGCATTGCCAACAACCTCGACGAGGCGCTCGTCATCGCCAAAGGCATAGGCTACCCGCTCATGATCCGCCCTTCTTTCGTGCTCGGCGGTCAGGGCATGGAAGTCATTTACGACGAGGCACAGCTGCGCGAATACGTCGTCAAGGCCATGAACGTCGCGCCCGACCGCACGCTCCTGCTCGACCGCTTCCTGCGCGACGCGCTTGAATGCGAGGCCGACGCCATTTCCGACGGCGCCGATGTTTTCATCCCCGCGGTCATGGAGCACGTCGAGCTCGCGGGCGTCCACTCCGGCGACTCCGCCTGCTTCATTCCGCCCGTCTCCATCCCCCACGCGCACTTGCAAACCATTCAGGACTACACCCGCAAAATCGCCAGCGAGCTCCACGTCTGCGGTCTCATGAACATGCAGTACGCGATCGAGGACAACACTGTTTACGTGCTTGAGGCCAACCCCCGCGCCTCCCGCACCGTGCCGCTTGTCTCCAAAGTTTGCGCCATCCAAATGGCCAGCATCGCCACGCGCCTCATGCTCGGCGAAAAGCTCGCCGACCTCCAACTCAAGCACAAAACTATTCCTCACTTTGGTGCCAAGGAAGCGGTCTTCCCCTTCGATAAATTCCCCGAAGTCGACCCCGTCCTCGGCCCCGAAATGCGTTCCACCGGCGAGGTTCTCGGCATGGCCGACTCCTACGGTCTGGCCTATTACAAATCCCAGGAAGCCTCCAACGCCAAACTCCCCTGCGAAGGCGCGCTCCTCATCAGCCTCTCCGAAAAAACCATGCCCGCCGTCACCGCCGCGCGCCTCTTCGTCGAGCTTGGATTCAAGATTTACGCGACCGACGGAACCGCCGAATTTCTCAAGAGAAACGGCATTTCCGCCGACGTCGTCGCCAAGATCAACGAGGGCCGCCCCAACGTCATCGACCTCGTGGTCAACCGTCAGGTCCACCTCATCATCAACACGCCCTCGCCGCGCCGCGACGCCCTCGCCGACGACGCCAGCATCCG
The DNA here is from genome assembly GCA_031550185.1 of Kiritimatiellia bacterium. Taxonomy (GTDB): domain Bacteria; phylum Verrucomicrobiota; class Kiritimatiellia; order RFP12; family JAVBOU01; genus JAVBOU01. The sequence goes on from JAVBOU010000162.1 coordinate 34,283, forward strand.
CAAGGCCGCGTTGAAATACAAGGTGCCTTACATGACCACCATCGCCGCCGCCATCGCCGCCGCCAGCGGCATCAAAGCCGCGCGCGCCGGCCGCGGCACCGTGAAATCCATCCAGGCCTACCACGCGGAAATCCGGTGATCTCCCGGCGCTTCAAACTCACCATCGCCTACGACGGCACCGCCTACTCGGGCTGGCAGGTTCAGGCCGGACTGGTCACCCTCCAGGGGCTTTGCGAGGAGACGCTCGCCGCGATCTTCGGCCATCCCGTCAAGCTCCACGCCAGCGGACGCACCGACCAGGGCGTCCATGCCCGCGGCCAGGTCGCGCACGTCGACGCCACGACCCGCATGGACGCCACCGCCATCCTCCGCGCCTGCAACGCCCGCCTCCCGCCGGACATCCGCGTGGCACAGGTCGTGCCCTGCCACGAACGCTTCCACGCGCGCCACGACGCGAAGGGCAAGGAGTACCGTTATTTCATTTGGAACGACGCCGTGATCCCGCCGGACAAACGGTTGTATCACGGCCATGCCTACCGTCCGCTTGATGTTGACGCCATGCGCGAAGCCGCCGCCTATTTTGTCGGCGAGCATGATTTTGCAGCCTTCACCGCCAATCCCCAGCGTGACGTCGAAACCACGGTTCGCCGCATTTTTTTTTGCGACCTTTCCAAACGCGGAAAGCTCATTACCTTTCGCGTCCAAGGCAGTGGTTTTCTCTACAAGCAAGTCCGCAGCATTGTCGGTTTTCTCCAGCGCGTTGGCGAACACGCCGAAACGCCCGACGCCGCGCTTGCGCTTCTCAACGCCGCCGAATCACGCACCGCCCGCGTTCCCTCCGCGCAACCCCAGGGGCTTTTCCTCTGGCGCGTCTGGTACCGTTGAAGGTAAGACAGACGACGCGGAGCACACCGAAGGTCTTCTTGTCTGTCGCTGGTGGTGTAGCGGCGCTGCTGTGCTGCGCCTGCCGCGTGATGAAGGATATTCGTCAATAACGGGGGAGGCGCAGCACAGGAGCACCGCTACAATTTATTGTCCGTCGACACTGCGACAACTCCTCAACATCAACGGCATTGCCTCGTGAGTGAAAAACATGACGCCTGCGCAGCGCAACCTCCCGTCCCTGACGGGACGGATAATTTTTTATGATGCGTTTTCTACCAACATTCCGTCCCTACGGGACGGCAAGCATGGTGCGGCATTTGATAAATGGTGGGGCGCGACCGCCGGGCGCGCCGGGCATTGGATATAGCGTTTTCGCGCAACACTGCGACATGTTTCCTAAACCCCAACGGGCTTGCCTAACATAGCCCAGGGTTATGCAAGCGAAGCGAGTCTACCCTGGGTTTGCGGTTAAGAGAGATATCCAACCCCAACGGGGTTGCCTCGTGAGCGGTCTCATAAGGGAACCCCCGTTGGGGTTCATCATTGATGCTGACGCGTTCCCAGGGTAGCGCGAATACGCGCAACCCTGGGCTATGTTAGGCAACCCCGTTGGGGTTGAAGACGAATGTAGCAATATATAGTGAAACCACTTTAATTTAGTATCATGCCATGTGTAATTTATACAATTCAAGGCAATTTTGATCGCGTCACATAGGACTGTTTTACAGTGTATTTACTATAGTGTTTTGCATAACATTGGCACATGTATGCGAATGTCTCCGTAGGAAAGCATTTGCTTTCGTGCGCCCCAACGGGGCAGGTCATTCCAGCCCAGGGCAACGCCCTGGGTTACGGCATGGATGCAAATTGCGCCCTGAAGGGGCAGGTTAATTTCGGCGGTTGAATTCCACGCGTCCGCTCAAAATTGACCTGCCCCTTCAGGGCGCTGTGGCGTTTGTGCAACATGCTCCAGGGCGTTGCCCTGGGCTGGCATGACCTGCCCCGTTGGGGCGCAAGACAAAATGCGCCAATGTTGAGTAAAACCACTATATTGTATGAAAACACCATAGGGAACCTCTCATAAATACCGTCCAAAAAAAATGAATGATTCGATTTTCCCATTTTGCATTCGTGTTCATTCGTGTCCATTCGTGGTTCAATCCACATCGCACAACGAAAACACTCTGATTTTCATGGCGATTTTAAACCACGAATGGACACGAATGGACACGAATTGTCGATGTGTGCATGGGATTCCATGGGTTGTGTTTGAAAACCTTTCACAATAGACTTGTTCCAAAACCAGATTCCGAATTGGCGGGCGAGCGTCCTCGCGAGCCGCAACAGGAGGGTTTCAGCAAACAATGTGCGGCCATTCAGCAAACCAACCGGGCCTCTTCGTGCGGCTCGCGAG
>JAVBOU010000021.1:0-5006 GCA_031550185.1 Kiritimatiellia bacterium
TGTACCCCGGTCCGTCACCTTCGTGATCACCGGCGCAAAGTCCGGCACTGACGCCAGGCAAACCCAAGTTGAAACCGAAAACTCCGGTTCAAACAACTGATCCGCGATTTCCCCGGCGATCACGTGCTCGTCGTCCGTCAGCGGATCATTCACGGTGCCAGTTCCATTGAACCACAGTGCGGGGCCAGCCACAGGATCGACCACGCGCCACACATGATCCGGCGCCAGAATCTCCGCGTAAAAATCATTGCCGCTCCAATCCAAAAGCGTCGTCCCCCCATCCTCCTCATTGAACATCCACCAGGCGAGCAACTCGGGCGTGTTCTCCTGCGCCAGCAACGGCGTGGCGAGCATCGCGCCAGCGACGATCCATGAGGCATGTTTTTTCATGAGCAACTCCAAGAAGAGGGTTAAGGCAGATCTCTATTACAGAAGAAGCATACACCCATCACGCGGGAAAAAGCAAAGGTTATTTTGGGGCGATTTATTTTATCCGCAGATGACACAGATTGCGCAGATGCGTCATGAGGTGCCAGTGGTCAATTGGTGCAATGAATTTTGGTGTTTCACATCGGTGTCATTTGTGATTTTTTTACATTTCCCTTGATTCGTGTTGGCGTTGCCACTAGAATAACGGGACTGAAAGGAAAATCATATGTACAACCTCTCCGCATCTTTTTCACGTTTGCCATGGGTTCAATGTCGCATGTTAACGGGCGCGCTGGCAATGGCCGCCATCTCCGGTTGCGTCACGCGTCCGCCCGGTGACACGTGGCGCAACAGGTCGTCCGCGCCATTTGTCGCGGGGATTCAGTACGCGGCGGAGACGGGAAACGCGGGATGCGAGACGGTGGAGGTGTATCTTGTCAACCCGGGCACGCAGGCGGTGACGTTTACCAACGCCGTGCTTGACGGACTCGCCCTGCCGTCGCTGGATGACCCGGCAAGACGCCAGATTGCGCGGAGGTTCCAGTTTGACATTGGCGGCAGAAGCGTCGCGGCGCCGCGTACGGTGGAGGATGATCCCCGCGCCTGTTGGTGGCAGTTCCAACCGTCGGCGACGCTTGCACCGGGAGAGGCCGCGGTCTTTCAAATCAACTTCAGGAATGAGTCCGGATATTCCCAACGGTATCCGTTGCAACTTTTCGCTTCCGACGGCACGGTGCTTGACGTGGTCATTCCGCGCTACGCTCCAGACAACCGGCGCATCACCGTCGTTACCTGGCCGGAAAACAGCGACACGGTGGTCATTCAGCATACCGGGGAGCAACCTCCGGACACGGTATGCGTTAATGGCAGGGAGATGAAGTTCCGCGTTCTTTCGCCTGCGGTGAAGGGGCAGAGCGGCGCGGTCATCACGCAAGGCGAAAAGCCTTTCCGGCAGGGGCAGACGCTTTTGATTGAGCTCCATTTTGGCACGGAAATCCGCCGGGCTTTTTGCCGGGCAATTCCCAACATCCTGATTGACGGCGGCGGCTGGAACAATGCGGAACGGCTCGCCGATAACATCCGGCATGAATACCAGCTCGACGACCACCCCTGGCTTACGTTGCTGCCCTTTGACGTGGCGTGCGATGACACGCGCGCAAAGAAGCACGGAAACAGCGCCGTGGATGTCATCGCCGCCCGGGTGAAGGCGTATGAACACGCGCCGGAGCGGTTGAGTGGCGTTGATTTCTGCACGGCCCTTTACGCCTCGATCTGGAACATCTACGCACCCATTGCCGACGCCGTGGTGGTCAAGCCCTATCAGTTGCACTGGGGCGCACAACCCAGCCGCTTCATTGAGCGCGAAGAGGAGCACATCGCGCGCGCGGTGAACGCCGCGTCGCCGCGTGCCACGGTGTGGATTCCCGAACGCTTCAAACGCAACCGGCATGTGGAGGGCGGGGAATTGAAAGTGCTGGCATGGACGGCCCTGCTGCGCGGCGTCAAGGGCATTCGTTACCATTACTGGAAAAACAGCGCGGACAACCCCTTTGAGGAATGCCCGGATTTGGGCGCGGCCATGAAAGAGCTCAACGCTGAAATCCGGAACATCCGCCCGATCCTCTCGCCGCTCATTCCGGCAGGCAAAAAGGAAGACCGGACGCATTTTCTCAACATTTACCAGGGTTGGAGCGGCGACGCCGGCGTGCTTTTGCTGGTGCGCAACATGCGGTACACGACCGACGAGGAACCCAACGACAACGGCAAGTCGCCGCGTTTCAACGTGCAAAACGTTGCGAATGTCCCCGTGTCCTTCACGCCGCCGCCCTGGCTCAAAAAAGCGCGTCCGCCCGTGGATCCACTTTCCGGCGCGCCCATCCCTTGCGCGGTCTCGGACTCCGGGGCCATGACCATGACGCTGGGGAGTCTGGACGCGTTTCAACTGATCTGGATTGCGAACGGTGACGCGTCGCGAGCGGTGAAGCTCAAGCCGTGATGGGGTGTCGTTTTCATTTGACGCAACTGAGGTTGGTTTTTTAACCGCAGATGACACAGATTCATCATGGAATCGTCGCGGGTTCATCGGTGAATCTTGCGTGGGCGCGTGAAATTGACCTGCTCTTTCAGGGCGCAATTTGGATTCATGCTTCGACCCAAGGCGTTGCCCCGGGCTGATATGACCTGCCTCGTTGGGGCGCAAGAGTAAATACGGTTGCCCTGCTCCTTCTGGGGTGGTTCATTTGCTTTGGGGATTGTCCCCAAAACGGTATGATTTCGCAATTGACTTTGCGGTTGAATAATGACAAACTGGAACGCTTGTTTGTCTCAACAAGGAGCCGTTAAAAATGAAATTCCGCGCGTTCTTCCGTCCTTCTTGGATTTTTGTTTTGCTTTTCGCGCTGATTCCGGCCATTGGCCGGGCCGGGGAGGCGCTGGGCGGCGTGGAGGTGCAGGAGGAGGGACGGCTGACTCATGTGATGATGCGGCTGGTGATTCAATTGGGGGTGATCTTGTTCGCGGCGCGGTTGGGGAACATGGTGTTTGAGCGAATGAAGTTGCCGGGGGTGTTGGGGGAGTTGTGCGCGGGTATTTTGATCGGGCCGTTTTTGCTGGGCGGAATCGGGTTGCCGTTTTTGAACGGGTTTGAACACGGACTCTTTGGCGGCGCGGGCGGCGGGGCGGTGCCGGTGTCGATTGAGTTGTACGGATTTTGCACGGTGGCGTCGGTGGTGTTGCTTTTCCTGGTGGGCGTGGAGACGGACTTGAAGATGTTCGCGCGGTACTCGGTGGCGGGGTCGCTGGTGGGCGTGGGCGGCGTGGTGTGTTCGTTTTTCGGCGGACATCAGTTGGGATATTGGTTGATCCGCACGGCGGCGGAACGGGCGGATCCGAATTTTTTGGGGTTCTTTGATCCGGGTTGCATCTTTCTGGGCATCATGTCGACCGCGACGTCGGTGAGCATCACGGCGCGCATTTTATCGGAGAAGAAGAAGCTCGACACGCCGGAAGGGGTGACGATTTTGGCGGGCGCGGTGATCGACGACGTGCTCGGCGTGATCATGCTGGCGATTGGCATCGGCGTGATCAACAGCATGATGAGCGGCGGCGCGGAGGGCGCGCAGGCGGGCGTGAACTGGATGGCGATTGGCCGGATCGCGCTGCGGTCGATTCTGGTCTGGCTGGGCGCGACGGTGGCGGGCGTGTTGCTCTCGCGTTGGATCGGCGCGGGTCTGAAGAAGTTCGCGGGCGGCTATTCGCAGATTGCGATCATGGCGCTCGGCCTGGCGCTCATCGTCGCGGGGCTTTTTGAAGAAGCGCAGCTGGCGATGATCATCGGCGCGTATGTGATGGGTCTCTCGCTCTCGCGCACCGACATTTCGCGTGTGGTGCAGGAGAGCCTGGAGCCGATTTTCACCTTCCTTGTGCCGATCTTCTTTGTCGTCATGGGCATGATGGTGAACGTGCGCGAGCTGATGGATTGGAACATCCTCATCGTGGGTCTGGCGTACACGTCCGTGGCGGTTCTCGCCAAGTTGATGGGCTGCGGTCTGCCGGCGTTGCTCTGCGGGTTCAACGCGCGCGGTGCGTTGCGCGTGGGCCTGGGCATGGTGCCGCGCGGCGAGGTCGCGCTGATCATCGCGGGTGTGGGTTTGGCGTCGGGTTATTTGCAGGGTTCGGATTTCGGGATCGCGGTTTTCATGACGCTGGTCACGACGCTGATCCCGCCGCCGTTGCTGGTCGCCGCCTTTGCCTCGAACAAGCCCGGCCATAAAAACCGGCAGGAGGATCCGGTGCCGGAAATCACCTACACCTTCCCCGAACCCGAAGTCGCGAACCTCGTCCTGCGCCTCTTCCTCAGCGCCATGCGCCGCGAGGGCTTTTTCATTCACCGGCTCGAACACGGCGAACGCATTTACCAGTTGCGCAAGGACGCGATGGTCATCGGCGTGCGCTGCCCCGACGCCTCCCTCATCTTCGAGTGCGACGCCAACGAAATCCCCTTTGTCCGGACCGCCATGCGCGAGGTCGTTGTCGAAATGGATCAGACCCTCGGCGCGTTGCGTCAGCCATTCTCCAGCCGCGACATCACCAACAACCTCCCCGCCGCCGCGCCCTCCAAGGGGCCGCCCACCGAACGCATGCTCCGCTTCATCCGCCGCGACACCCTCGTTCCCGACCTCAAAGGCCGCACCAAGCAGGAAGTCATCGGCGAGCTCGTCAACGCCATCGCGGCCACCGGCTTGATCACCGATCCGCTTCAGGCGCTCGACGCCGTCATCAAGCGCGAGCTCGGCATGTCCACCGCCCTTGGCAACGGCCTCGCCGTTCCCCACGCCCGCACCGACCAAATCCGCCAGCTTGTCTGCGCCATTGGCATCAGCCGCGCCGGCGTTGATTTCGAATCCGGCGACAACGCCCCTGTCCACATCATCACCCTCGTCCTTTCGCCGCTCGACTCCGTCACGCCCTACATGGAATTTATGTCCACCCTTCAAGGCGCCTTTGACGAAGCCGGCCGCGACGCCCTTCTCCACGCGCAAACGAGCGACGACATGTTCGCCGTTTTCGCCGCCCGC
>JAVBOU010000058.1:0-35803 GCA_031550185.1 Kiritimatiellia bacterium
GCGGGCCCTCCGCCTCCCCCTCCGCCACCTCTCCTGCACATCAAAAACTTACCACCCAGGCCACACCTAACCCGGCCTCTTGTGGCGGCTCCCTCGCCCCCTCGCCCTCCACGATCAGTATTGGAACAAATCGAATGATCCCCCCAAAAAAATCACCCCGTTTCAGGCACCTTGTTTCGTACCTTTTTTGCTGCGCCATTCTCCTCGCCGCCTGCTCGCCTTCAACTCACCCCGCGCCACTTCCCGACTTCACCGAATCCCTCGCCAGGCAAACGCTCGCTTTCGCCGAAATTTTTTGTAGCAAACATCCCTCCCGCGATGCCGGAACTCCTGGCGCGGAGAACGCCGCAAAAAACATTGCCGCCATGCTGACCCCGAACACCTCCGTCCGCATCGACACCTTCACCGACAACACCCCGCGCGGCCCGCTCAAATTTCACAACGTCCTCGCCGAAATCCCCGCTCAAAATCCCAACGCCCCGTGGATCGTCCTCCTCTCCCACTACGACACCAAATCCGGCATTGCGCATTTCGTCGGCGCCAACGACGGTGCCTCCTCCACCGCCCTTCTCATCACGCTCCACGGCCATCTCGCCGCCCGCAAAAACCTTCCCTTCAACTTCCTCTTCGCCTTCCTCGACGGCGAAGAATGCCAGGTCAATTACGGCCCCAACGACGGCCTCCACGGTTCCCGTCACCTCGCCCAACAACTCAAGGCTGAAGGCCGCGACATTCGCGCCGTTCTCCTGCTCGACATGATTGGCGACGCCGACCTCCACGTCCAGCTTCCCGTCAACTCCACCCCTGACCTCCGCGCCCGCGCCCTTGCCGCCGCCAGCACCGTCGGCGCCCGCGAACACTTTTCCCTCTCCCGTGGCGCCGTCCTCGACGACCACGTCCCCTTCCTCGAAGCCGGCTTCCCCGCCATTGACTTCATCGACTTTAATTACGGTCCCAACAACTCCTATTGGCACACCGCCGCCGACACCCCCGACAAACTCTCCGCCGACTCCTTCCTCATCGTCGCCCGCACCCTCCTCCAACTCATCGCGGACTTGTAATGCCTTTCGTGGCGTGGCACAGGTCATGCTCTGCCACGCCACGAAAAGGGGTGATGTTTAGAAGAGTTCCTTGAGACCTTTGACGGCATCTTTGGTGGCGTCAACGGCGTCCTTTCCGGCGTCGATCACGTTTTTGCCGGCATCGCGCGCAGCTTTGCCGACGTCGCCGGCGCTTTTGAGAATTTTGGCGGCTTCTTCCTCGAGCTGTTTCATGGAGCCGGTGACGAGTTCGGTCACGGTGCTGGCGAGTTGGGCAAGGATGGCGCTGACGGCTTGCACGGCGGTGATGCCGTTGTTTTGACGGCCGATGTCGTTGATTTCCACAGAAGGCAGCGGAAGCGGAATGGTGTGGTTAAACGTGTAGGGTGCGCGGACGTTGACCTGGCCGTCGAGAAATTCGACGTGGTCGATGATGATTTTGCGCGCGGGTTTTTTGTCGTCCTTGGGCTTGTCGGGTTTGTCGGACTTCGGGAAGCGCTCCATGACCTTTTCGAAGTTGGCCTTGCCGTTGACGACTTCGTAGGCGATCTTGGGGCTGTGGATGATGATTTCGTTGATGACGATGGGTTCGGTTTCCTTGCCGAGTACCGAGGCAACGTTGATTTTGACGCGAAATTCCTTGATCGCAAACATCTCCTCTTCCTTGTAGCCTTCGGGGCTGCCGAGTTTGAGATCCTGGATGAGGATCTGGCCGCGGAGGGGACGCACGGAGATTTTGCCGACCGTGGCTTTGCAGCCGAGCGCGGCGGGCGCGCCTTTTTCGATCGCACTTTTGACGATGGGATCGAGGTAGAGGATGAGGCCGATGACGGCGAGGATGATGACGCCGGCGAGCACGCCGAGGCCGATGAGGATGCGTTTGAGCCAGCTGGATTTTTTCTTGGGTTGGTCGTTCATGTTGATGCCCTGGTTTAGACGGTGTAGGTGGAGGCCGCGGTGTTGCCGCCGCCTTCGACCCAGATGAAGTGATGAAATTCGCCGCGCGGGCGGTCGACGCGCTCAAAGGTGTGCGCGCCGAAATAATCGCGTTGCGCCTGGAGGAGGTTCGCGGGCAACCGTTCGGAGCGGTAGCCGTCGTAGTAGTTGAGCGCGGTGGACATGGCGGGGACGGGGATGCCGAGCTGGACGGCGGCCTTGATGACGTTGCGCCACGCGGTCTGCGCTTTTTTCATCACGCCCTTGAAGTGCGGCGCGAGCAGGAGGTTCGGCAAATCGGGTTGCGCATCAAACGCCTCCTTGATCTTGCCGAGGAACTGCGCGCGGATGATGCAACCCTCGCGCCAGACGAGCGCGATGTCACCGTAATTGAGGTTCCATTTGTACTCCGTCGCGGCGGCGCGCATGAGCTGGCAGCCCTGCGCGTACGAGCAAATTTTCGCCGCGTAAACCGCCAGCTCCAGCTCCTTCACGAACTCGCGCTGGCTCTCGACGTCAAAATCCGGCAACACCGGGCCGTTCAATTTTTTGGCCGCTGCCACGCGTTCATCCTTGATCGCGGAGAGGCAGCGCGCGAAGACCGCCTCCGCAATTTGCGGCACCGCGATGCCCAGGTCGAGCCCCGCGGTCGATGTCCATTTGCCGGTACCTTTCTGGCCCGCGGTGTCGAGGATCACGTCGACCATCGGCCGCCTCGTCGACGGATCCGTCTTCGACAAAATGTCCGCCGTGATTTCGATCAGGTAGCTGTTCAGTGCGCCCTTGTTCCACTTTGCGAAAACTTTCTGAATCGCGTCGGTCGTCATGCCGAATCCGCGCGCCATCATGTCGTACGCCTCACAGATCAACTGCATGTCGCCGTACTCGATGCCGTTGTGCACCATCTTCACAAAATGTCCCGCGCCGTCCGGCCCCATCCACTGGCAGCACGGCGAGCCGTCCGGCGCCTTGGCCGCGATCGCCTGCAGCAATTCCTTCACATGCGGCCACGCCGTCGCATCGCCGCCCGGCATGATCGCCGGCCCCTTCAATGCGCCCTCCTCACCGCCCGACACGCCCGTGCCGATGTAGCGAATTTTCTTCGCGGCCAACGCCTTCGCGCGGCGCATCGTGTCAGGATAATGACTGTTGCCACCGTCGAGCAAAATGTCTCCGGCGGAGAGGAACGGCAGCACCTCGTCAATCACGCCGTCCACCGCCTGGCCCGCCTTCACCATGATCATCACGCGGCGCGGACGTTTGAGCGAGTCGCACAACGCCTTCACCGAGCGGCAGCCGATGATGTTTTTGTCTTTGCCGCGGCCGTTCACAAACGCGTCGACCTTCTCCACCGTGCGGTTGTAACACGCCACGGTAAAACCCTTGCCCGCCATGTTCAAAATCAGATTCTCGCCCATCACCGCGAGTCCCACAACCCCGATGTCCGCCTTGCGCGTTGTCGCCATGATTCAGTCTCCTTCTTAATTGTTGCAAAAAATTTCCGTGGCACGGCAGGACCTCTGCCACGCCACGCATTTACAGTCGAACCGGAATCCCGTTGTCGCGCAGATGTTCCTTCATCTGCCGGATCGTGAACATGCCGAAGTGGGCGATCGACGCCACGAGCACCGCGTCCGCGTGGCCGTCCAACACCGCCGCGCTCAAGTGCTCCAATTTACCCGCGCCGCCCGATGCGATCACCGGCACGGTCACCGCGTCCGCAATCGCGCGCGTCATCGGAAGATCATAACCCTGCTGCGAACCGTCGCCCTCCATGCTCGTCGGCAAAATCGCGCCCACGCCCAGCGTCTGCGCCTGACGCGCCCACGCCACGGCGTCTAGGCCGGTCGCGACATTTCCGCCGCTCACCATCACCTCAAACCCCGACGGAACGTTCGCGCTGTGCCGCGTGTCAATCGCCAGCGTGATCCGATCCGAGCCAAACCGCGCCGTGGCCTCGCACAACAACTCCGGCCGTTTCACCGCCGCGCTGTTGATCGACACCTTGCGCACGCCCAAATCAAACAGCACCGCAATGTCGTCCACCGACCGGATGCCGCCGCCAATCGTCAGCGGGCACGTGATCCGCGCAACCGTCCGCTTCACCGCGTCGAGCAGTGTCGCGCGGCCTTCGAGCGTCGCCGTGATGTCGAGCAGCACCAGCTCGTCCGCGCCCGCCGCGCAATACGCCGCCGCGGCCTCAGCCGGATCGCCCAAATCCTTCAGGTCCACAAAATGCACGCCCTTCACGAGCTTGCCGTTTTTCGTGTCCAGGCACGGAATCACCTTTCGAAACATGTCCATAAATACGCCTTTTGTTGTGCCGCACATTGTAGCACATCACGCGCGCGACTTCACACTCTCATAGAAGCACGCCATTGAAGTTTCGATGTAGGGACCCAACCACAAGAATCCAATTCCGCATGTGCACACGCACAGCAGCATCCAGCCGAAAAACCGCCAGTGGAGGCAGAACAACTTCCAGCGATAGCCGCGCATCATCCGCTTGCTCTTCTCCATCGCATCACGCGCCGAAATATCCGGATAATCCGCGAGGATGAAAAATGTCATCGAATAACTGTATCCCGCCACGATGCCCGGTATGATAAATGCCAGCGACCACAAGAAAATAAAAATCTGCATCCGGATATACGCCCAGGCGATCCGCAAAAACGATGTCGGGAAGGCCGCAAACAGATCATTCACTTGCGGGTTGTTGCGGCGCGCCAATTTCAAAAAGGTATACTGCAATCCGTACTCGACCGGACCCCGCAGGATGGCCCCCGCCACGCCGATGCCAATCATTGCCATAACTCCCATCATGCACACGATGACTGTGGTGATGCCGGAATCAGGGGTCGTTGAACTGGCGGCGCTGACAGCCGCCATTATCGCCCCCACTATCCGTGTGAGCATGTTGACCGCGATTTGGATGCCCATGATGACCACCACAAAAACAAAAGCTATCAGGACGGCATTGCCCCAGATTCCGTTCAGCGCGTTACGCGCCCGTGTCATCAAATCACGGTTCGGCGTCTCCGGGTTCAGGTCCGCATTGCACGCGTTTTGCGCGGGCGTTTCCGCCTGCCACTCCGGTGCCTCCGCGACGCGTTTCCACTCTGTTCCATACGCCGCGCACCACACGCGGCACTGCGGTGGAACCGCTCCGGTGCGAATCATTTCCAGTAGCGTCTCCTCCGTCACCGGCCCGACCGCCTGCCCGTCCCGTTCGTAAAACCAATCCATGTGTATCTCCTTGGCGAAGCGCAAAACGCATTGCGCCTTTTCCCCATAGTATACGCACAAGATTTTCGCAAAACAAGACACATTGCTGGAAAAAATGCCGTGGCGTGGCACGACCATTGCCACGCCACCGACAAAAAAGGTGGGGCGCGCCCGGCGGTCGCGCCCCACCATTTGCGCTTTCAACTCGGTTTCTCCGTATGCTTTCGTTATAATGGCGCGCATGACATCATACACGCCGGGATTTTGGACGGAATTTAACGAGCAGGCGTTACTCAAAAATATCGAGGCTTTGCGGCACCTTGTGGGCAGGGGCGTGATGATCGCGCCGGTGATCAAGGGCAACGCGTACGGCCACGGCATGTTGCGCGTGGCGCGGCTGCTGGAGACGTCGCCGCATGCCGCGATGTTTGTCGTGGGCACACCGGACGCCGCGTTGTATCTGCGGAAAAACAAAATCAAATCGCCGTTGCTGTTGATCGGAACATGGCTGGAGGAACAGCTCCCGCTGCTGCTGCGCCACAACGTTACGCCGACGCTTTTTTCGTTGGACTCTGCGCGCCAGGTCAACGTCGCGGCGCGACGCCGTCGCAAGCCCGCAACGTGCCATTTGCGCGTGGACATTTGCAACTGCGGCACGGGTCTTGATCCCGCCGAGCTTCCGCGGTTGCTGGAGGAGTTGCCGTCGCTCACGCATGTGAAGGTCGAGGCGTTGTACACGCATCTCTTCTCGTCGTACACGAACGCGAAAGCGACCGATTGCGCGCTGGATCACTTTGACAAACTTTTTGCGTCGCTGCCCGCGTGGTTTCGACAAAACGTTTTTCGTCACGCCGCGAACACCGCCGCGATCTTTCGGCATCCGCGCAGCCATTACCAAATGGTGCGTCCCGGCAACGCGCTTTACGGTTTGCCGTTCACCACGTCGGACGCCGCATACGCGTTGCAATCGTGCCTCGCGATCAAGGGCCGCATCACGCTGATCCGCGAATCGGCGACGCCGTGGCGCCTCGGTTATCATTCGCATCCCTTTCGCGCGCGGCGGCTGGCGACCGTTCCCGCTGGCACGACGCAGGCACCGTGGCTCTTCACGCAGGACGCGATTCCCGCGTTGGTTCGCGGTCAGCGCGCGACGCTGCTTTCCGCGGGCATGGAATATTTGTACCTCGACGTGTCGCACATTCCCGACGCGCAAACCGGCGACGAGGTCGTCTTTCTCGGCGCGCAGGGCCACGACGAAATCACGGTGCGCGAACTGATTTCAAAAACGAAAATCGACCTGACGAATTGCGAGCGTTTTTGCATCACCGAACCGGCGCTGGATGTGTAAGCATGACCTTTGTTTCCATTGACCAAAATTGCTCGCCGCTGTGGGACGCGATTCCGAAACTCGCGGCGTTGCGCGCGCATGCGTTCGCTGGCGTGCATTGTATTGAGGATGTGGACGTCGCCTTCACGCAACAATTCGCGCCGCCCGGAACGCCGCCGCATGTCGCGCCGGAACGCTTTTATCCGAACGGCAATTCTGATTGGGGCGCGTCGGTTTTTTACTCCGATTTTCTGGGCCGCAACGCCATCAATCCACGCGCGCTTGAGCCGTATCTCCACGCGCCGGTGGCGACGTATGCGAAACGCGCGGGCATGACGCTGGACGAGCTTTACGCGGCGTTTGCGTCGTCTGACAATTTTCAAATCATCGCGCCGAGTTACGCGGGCGACAACCGCCACCGCACACTTGGCGACCTCTCGCTGCGCGAATTGCGCTCGCCGCTCGCGGAGCTTGTCGAACACGCGCACACCGACACGCGCCGCGCGTTTCCGTCACCTGAAAGCCTCGCGCGCACCGATGCGTTCTTCAAGCAGGAGCGCGAATTTCTCGACCGCTTTTATCGCGACCATCCCGGCGCGATGCTCACGGATTTGTATGCTGAATGGATGAAGCGGCACTTGCCCGGCCAGGATATCCGTTTGTCGTCCGCGCAATTTGCCGGCGATCCGCATGTGTTGCTGCGCGCTTTTTTGAGTCGCTACGACACGCTCGCGCCGCTCTACAACCAGGCGATTGCGGAGACGCGCTCAAGCCTGACACCGCTGAACATGGCGGACGGCGAGCTGCCGTTTTTTGCGTTGTGGCGTGTCGATGGCCAATGCTTTCGCACGCCGGTTCGGCGGCGCGGCGACCTGATCGAGGCCGACGGCAAAAGCTTTGCGCTCGACGACATGCGCGCGCACGGCGTGGTCGCGCTGCCGCCCAAGGCGCTGTTGCTCGTGTTGCACGCGCGCACGACGCCCGCGAAAAATGCGCTCGCATTGCCGTGGCAGGGTTCGCTCTACATGCCGACCGCGCGACGTTTGGAAGCGCTGCTGGAGCCGCATTTGCATCTTGCAGCCGCGCCGGTGCTGCGCGTGCGGTTTCGCTTTCTCGAACACTTCGCGTCGCTCGAAACGCCGGTTCAGCCGCCTGCGTGGCTCGCGCCATTTGTCAGCGACCGCGTCCTGCCGGCGAACCGATTTCTCGCGCAGCTCCGCAACGCGCAACGCGACGCGAATGACACGCTGGAGGCGTTACGCAACAACGTGGCAGAGCTCGCGGTTTTGACACCGGAGTTGTCGCAACGCATCGACGCGCTCAACCGCGAGCGTGAAACCCTTGCCCGCGATCCGGTGAAACGCGCGCGCGCCAGCGAATTGTGGCAGCAGCAAAAAACGTTGCAACAACAACAGGCGCGCGACGCGCTGGAGCGCATTGTTGCGCTCGCGCATCTCGTCGGGCTTGATTACTGGGATTCGCGCGGCGCGCTTTTGCCGCAGGCGCTTGCGCTCGGCGGTCCGGCATTTTACCAGCGCCTGCTCGACGGCGCGCAGATATTCGAAGAGTAACGACCATGCCACACTTCAACACCATTCACGACCATTACACGCCGCGCATCAACGCCGTCGATCCGGGCTGGAAAATTCTCGACTGGGCCACTCCGGAATCCCAGCTCAAACGCTTTGAAACGTTGCTTCACCACCTTCGTGGCAGAGGTCAACCTCTGCCACGGACGCTGCTGGACGTGGGTTGCGGCACCGCGGATTTGCTGCCTTTTTTGCAAGCTGAAATGCCGGAGTTGCGCTACACGGGCGTTGACTTGCTGGGCGAAATCATCGACGAGGCAAAGCGCCGTCATCCGGGCGCGACGCTGCTTCAGGCAAATCTTTTCGAGCGTAATATTTTTGCGCCGCGCGCCTTTGACGTCGTGTTTTGCTCCGGCGCGTTCAACCTTGAGCTGGGCAACAACGCGGAGTTTTTGACGCGCGCGTTGCCGGTGTTGTGGGAGCTGACGGAGCAAACGCTCGTGGTGAATTTGTTGCACGACCGCACGCCGAAAAAGTTTCCCGCATGTCATTATTACGCGCCCGCTGACGTGCTTGCGCTCTGCAAGAAACTCACGCCCGATGTCACGCTCGACGAGTCGTATTTGCCCAATGATTTTACCGTTGTTCTTAAACGCCAATGAGCATTCACATCCAGGACCTCGGCGCAAACGTGCCGTACGCACAAGCCCTCGCGTGGCAGGAGTCGCTCCTTGCCACGCGCGCATCCGGCGAGACCGCGCACGACACGTTGCTGCTGCTTGGGCACGCGCCGGTTTACACGCTCGGACGCTCTGCGCATCCGGCGAACCTGCTCGCGTCGCGCGATCCGGCGATCGACGTGGTCACCACGTCGCGTGGCGGAGACATCACGTATCACGGCCCCGGCCAGCTCGTCGGTTATCCCATCATCCATTTGCGTCAGCGCAACATGCTGTTGCTTGAATACCTCCGTGTGCTCGAAGACGTGCTGATCGAAACGCTCGCGCAATTCGGGATTGTTGGCGAACGCAATTCGCTCAACCGCGGCGTGTGGGTCGGCAACAGCAAGATCGCCGCGATCGGCATTCGCGTGTCGCGCGGTGTGACCATGCACGGCTTCGCGCTCAACGTCAGCCCCAACATGGCGCACTTCGCCGGCATTATTCCGTGCGGGCTTGTCACCGCCGGCGTCACGTCGATGCAACTCCAGCTTGGCCGCGCGGTTCCGATGGACGAGGTGAAGGCGGCGTGCATTCGCGAATTTCAAAACGCGCTGGATTAGCTTTCGCATTTCCACCGCATCTTTGCTAACCTGTTGTCCTCATGAAAAAATCGTACACCATTTCCGTCATCGCCGGCGACGGCACCGGCCCCGAAGTCATTGGCGAGGGTTGCAAAGTTTTGCGCGCCGCGGCCGCAACGCATGATTTTACGCTTCACTTCAATCCTGTTCCAGTCGGCGGCGAAACCTATATGCGCACCGGCGAGCTCCTGCCCGCGTCTGTTCTCGCCGACCTCAAAAAGTCCGACGCGATTTATCTCGGCGCGATTGGTCACCCCGACGTCAAGCCCGGCATTCTCGAAAAGGGCGTGCTGCTGCGTTTGCGTTTCGAGCTCGACCAATACATCAACCTTCGTCCGGTGCGTCTCTACCCCGGCGTGGAGTGCCCGATTAAAAACAAGACGCCCGCGGACATCGACTACACCGTGATCCGCGAAAATTCCGGCGGGCTTTACACCGGCATCGGCGGAATCTCCCGGCCCGGCACCACCGACGAGACCGCGCAGCAGGTCATGCTCTACACCTACGCGCAGGTTGAGCGCTGCCTGCGTTACGCCTTTGAGTACGCCCGCAAGCACGGCAAAAAAGCGCGCGGCATTGGCGCGAAGAACACGCTCGCGCTCGTCGGCAAGTCCAATGTTCTGACGTACATGTATGAGCTCTGGAACCGCGTTTTTGACGAGGTCGGCGCTGCGTATCCCGACGTCAGCCGCGAATATTATCACGTCGACGCCACGTGTCTTTACATGGTCGCGTCGCCGGAAATGTTTGACATCGTGGTCACGGAAAACATGTTCGGCGACATCATCACCGACCTTGCCGCAATCACACAGGGCGGGCTGGGTATTGCCGCCGGCGGCAACCTGAATCCCAGCGGCGTCAGCATGTTCGAACCCATTGGCGGCACCGCGCCCATGTGGACCGGCAAGAACGCGATCAATCCCCTTGCCGCCATCGGCGCCGGCGCCATGATGCTCGAGCACCTCGGCGAAACTGCCGCGGCCAAGGCGATTGAAGATGCCATCGCCAGCGTCACGCCCGTCATGAAAAGCCAGCTTGCCAATCAAATGGGCTTCACCACCACGCAAATCGGCGACAAGGTGGCCGCGGCGATTTGACGCAAAGACGCAAGACGCGTAAAGATTGGTTTGTGTGGCGTGGCAGAGGCTCTGCCATGCCACAACGCTTTTTTTCGGGTTTGCCCTTGCAATGCGTGCCGTGTTTGCGTAACATGGTGCACATGAAAAAATTCCTTACTTGCGCGATGGTGTGCCTGACTGCCGGAAGTCTTCTGGCGCAGGCGGAGAAATTGCTCATGGATTTCGGCGCGGGATTCGACCCCGCGCGCGCGTTGTCCGGCAACGGACTGACGTACGAAATGGCGCTGGAGGGCGCGGTGAAAATCAAGGTCACGCCCAACGGCGGATGGCCGGGACTCAACGTGGCGCTGCCTGACAACTGCCACGACTTGAGCGACTTTGGCGGGATTTCAATCGAGGCGTACAATCCGGAAAAGGTCGCGCAGTTTGTCGCGTTGCGCGTGGACAATCCGGGCGCGGACGGCGCGAAGTTTTGCAACACGCAGGGGTATGAAATCGGCCCGGGCGAGCGCAAGACGCTGTCGACGTGGTTTGGGTTCACCGATGAAAAGCCTGGCTTCCCGCTCGACCCTGCGAAGGTGGTCGGGTTCTGCGTTTTTTGGTCGCAGCCGAAGACCGAAATGGCGCTGGTGATTGACAACGTGAAGGCGATTCCGCCGAAGCCGGGCATGATGACGATGGCGAAGCCGCGCGAGCGCGTGCAGATCAATTTTGAGGACGACGAGCCGATGTTTTCGCTGCGCGGCGGAACGCTGGTGACCGGCGCGGAGGCGGTCGCGGGCAAGCGCAGCCTGATGGTGGACACGATGGCCGACGCGAAGGGCTGGTTTGAGTTTTGGGAGTCGCGCGCGGGATTGCTCGCGGGGAGTTTCACCTACACGGTGAAGTTCCAGTACCGCGTGATCGACGCCGCGGAAGACGCGACGTTTTACTCGCTCTTCCGCTCGCAGGGCAAGGGCTGGGGCAAGTGGGACCGCGGCTGGACGAACATTCAGGAGCTGCCCGTGAAAAAGGGAAAGACGCTCACGCAGGAGCTGACGGTCAGCCTGCCGCGCTTCAAGGATTACATGCTGATGTTCGGCGTCAACGGCCGGGCGAAGATCGTGATCGACAACATCGACATCACGCGCGGCGCGGCGTACAACGACGGCGATCTGCTCGACCGCGCGAAGGAGAAGCGCAACGCCAAGGCCGAGCCGGTGGTCATGGTCGATTTCGAAAACGCGCTGCCGGAGGGGACGCAGATTGCCATCGGCGAAATTTCCGACAAGCCCGAGGAGGCACTCATGGGCAAAAAGAGCCTGGTGATCGACACGATCGGCCGCGGCCAGACGTGGAACGAGGCGGTCACGATCGGCCGCGGCAAGCTCGAGCCGGGTTACAAGTATTACGTCACGGTTCCGATTCGCATGGACAAGAAGGGCGACCGCGGCGGCAGCGTGTATGTCGTCGCCAATCCGACGAAACAGGTCGAGGGGTATGACAAGCGTGGCTGGCGCAGCTGGAACTCCGGCATTGGCGAGGACGACGTGATCACCACGACGTTCGACTTCCGTAAGGACGCGGGTTACGAGTTGCTCATCGGCGTCAACGAGGAGGCGCGCGTCGTCATCGACGAGGTCGAAATCCGCCGCGAGGCGTTGCCCGAGGATCGCCTCGCGCTCGCGAAAGTCCGCGACAAGGCAAAGTCCAAGCTGGTCTTTGAGGACAACTTCGACGGCAAGGTGATCGACACGAAGAAGTGGAACATCACCGGCGACATGCCGCGCACCGGCGGCATCTGGCGCAAGGCCAATTCCACGCTCGACGGCAAGGGCAACCTCGACCTGCTCTTCAAGCCCGACGGCGACACCTTCTCGTTTGGCGCGATTGACACGAAGGACAAGTTCAATTTCACCTACGGCCTCGTCGAATGCCGCATGATGCTGCCGAAGCACACGGGGCACTGGCCCGGCTTCTGGCTCTTCGGCAACGAAGTCACGCGTGTTGGCGACGACGGCCGCGACGGCACGGAAGTCGACATCGTCGAGGCGCCGTGGCGCTTCGAGGAGAAGGTCTCGCACTGCCTCCACTGGGACGGGTATGGCGACGACCACGCCTCCCACGGCTTCACGCCAACCATTGCCGGCATCAACGAGGGCTGGCACACGTATGCCGTCGACTGGTCGCCTGATGGGTACATCTTCCTGGTGGACGGTGTCGAGACGTGGCGCAGTGACGCGGGCGGTGTGTGCCGCAATCCGCTGTGGGTCATTTTCTCCGACGAAATGGGCGGCTGGTCCGGCAATCCGCGCGAGGTCGATCCGAAGTTGCTCCCCGATCATATCCTCGTGGACTATGTCCGCGTGTGGCAATAGACGGAGGCGAACATGAAGAGCGGGGTGTGGGAGAGGGCATGCGCAGCCACAACGCGCTTTTTCGTGTGCAACAGTTGTCGCCGCATGCCAAATCGTCCGGTTCCGTGTTGTTTTCAAAACGTCCTCAAGGGGCTTGTGAAACAGGCGTGTGTTTTGCTATGATGAAGCCGTTTTTCGACTTTCCACACCAACACGTTCAATAAGGAGTGAGCAACATGAAGAAACTGGTATTCGCCGCCATGGCGATGGGATGCGCGGGGGTGATCCTCGCCCAGCAAAGCCAGGCGACATTTCGCATGGCCGACATGGATCAGATGAACAAAACGAAGTCGTCTGACCTGGGCCGCTGGTACTGGGGGCTGACGCCGGGCTTCATGTGGTTTGAGCACGACATGAATGTGCGCAACACCGGTTACGGCGCGTTGCACTTCGGGTATGATTACAGCGACGTGTTCACGTTCGAGTTTGGCGGCATTTTTGCGCCGTCGCTCCAGTATAACAAGCACGCGAAACATGGCGACGCGCACTGGTCCGCCGAAGGCCTGACGTACAGGTGGAAGGGCAGGGGCCAGCTTTACGGACTGACCGCCGACACGCTGATGCACATCAACCGCGACAGCCGCTGGTTTGACCCGTACTTGATTGTCGGCGCCGGCGTGTATGGCAGCAACGAAAAGATTTTCGGCGACAACCACATGGCGTTCGTGCCGCGTCTCGGCGTGGGCGTGATGAGCCATCTGACCGACAACCTCGCGATCCGCGCGGATGCGATCGCGCAGTGCTTCGTCAACGATGACGCGGAGTTCGCGGGCGGCTTCCAGATTGGCCTCGTCTACAACTTCGGCGGCGACGACAACGGCGGCAAGAACAACCAGAACGCCGAGAAGAAGCTCGCGCTCGGCGCCGGCGAGGCGGTCGCCCCCGCGGCAGTCGCAGTGGCCCCCGCGCCCCGCAAGGATGGCCTGGTTGCGAAGACGGTTGACGGCGATTCCGTGAAGTACGAGTACGACCTTAACTTCGCGTACGACTCGAAGGTGATCAATCCGAAATATTTCGCTGAGCTCGACCAGGCGGTTGACACGCTCAAAGCCAACCCCGCCGCCACGGCATCAATCGAAGGGCACACGGACAGGAAGACCGGTTCGAATGAGAATTACAACAAGACACTCTCCACCGATCGCGCGAAGGCGGTTGAGGATTATCTCGTTGGCAAGGGCATTGACCGCAAGCGTCTCACGAGCAAGGGCTTTGGCTATGACAAGCCGAAAGTCACGACCGACCTCAAGAACGGCAATCCTGAAAACCGCCGCGTTGAGATCAACATCAAGGGCGTCACGAAGTAAATTCGTTTATGTGACACCAACCTCACAGAAGCCGCAGCCCCTCTTTGGCCGCGGCTTCTGCGTTTGAAACCACCATGCTGATCCTCGAGCGTTATGTCGGACGATCCTTTTTCGGGGCCGCGCTTCTCGCGTGGCTCATGCTCACGTTCGTGCTGGTCGTCGGCCTGCTCGTGCAGGTGACGAACCTTATCTCGCGCGGACTTAAGCCCGAGGTCGTGTTGCAATACGTCCGCCTCGGCATTCCCGAAACGTTTGGCATCACCATTCCGCTCGCTGTGCTCGTCAGCGCGCTGCTTGTCTTCGGCCGGCTCTCCGCCGACAGCGAGATCGCCGCCATGCGCGCCTGTGGCATCAACCTGCTGACCATCATGAACGGCCCCATCCTCGCCGGCGTGCTGCTCACCGCCTTTTGCTTTTACATCCAAAACGACGTCATCCCGCCCAGCCACAAGGCGCGCCGCGATTTTGCCGCAAAAGTCGGCGCCGCCTCCGGCCTTGCCCTCCTCGAACCCGGTCGATTCATCCGCGACTTCCGCGACATGGAAATGTACTTCGAACGCAAGGAGGGCAACTGGCTTCACAACATCATCATCACCGACACCAGCGTCGACCAGCATCCCCGCGAAGTGCGCGCTGAAAAAGCGCTTGTCGAGCAAAACGGCGAAAACCTCAAAATCGACTTCTATCGCGTCCGCATCGACCCCATCTCTCCCGATCGTCCCGGCGCCGGCACGGCCGACCGTTACACGCATGTCATCACCAACGCCTTCAAATTGCAAACGTACTGGCCGCAGGACAAGGACCGCTCCCTGCCTGATCTCGTTTACACGCAGACGCCCGACGCTGAAAAAAAACTTGCCAAAGCCCGCGACGCCTACCGCAAGGCGCCCAACGAGGGCATGAACAAGTTCGCCTTTCTGGTCGCCAAGGGCCGCGTCCGCAACATCCTTTTTGAGATCAACCGCCGCTTCGCGTTTTCCTGCACGCCGCTTTGCTTCATCCTCATCGGCATCCCCCTGGGCATCCGCTCCCACCGCCGCGAATCCACGATCGGCATCGGCATCGCCCTTGCCGTTGCGTTTACATTTTACCTCTGTCAGGTCGCCGCCGAGGCGGCTGTCCGCTTCCCCTTCTTTCCCGCTTACATCCTCGTGTGGATCCCGGTCGCGATCTGCTTCGGCATCGCGTGCTGGCTCATTCCCAAAAACCAATAAGGAGCACCCATGCCCAACATTCATCCCACCGCCATTGTCCACGACGGCGCCCAGCTTGCCGGCGACGTCACGGTCGGCCCCTACTGCATCATCGGGCCCAACGTGAAAATCGGCGACGGCACCACCCTCATCTCCCACGTCGTCATCGACGGCCACACCACCATCGGCAGACGCTGCGAGATTTATCCCTTCGCCTGCATCGGCATGAAGACTCAGGATCTCAAGTACGCCGGCGGCACGACCTACGTCGAAGTCGGCGACGACACCGTCCTGCGCGAATACGTCACCATCCACCTCGGCACCAAGGACGGCGAAGTCACCCGCGTGGGTTCTGGCTGTCTCATCATGTCCTACTGCCACATCGCCCACGGCTGCGTCGTCGGCAACCAGGTCATCATGTCCAGCGCCGCGATGATCGCCGGTGAAGTCTTCATCGAGGACAAGGCCATTGTCGGCGGCAAGGCCGGCGTCCACCAGTTCTGCCGCATCGGCACCATGTCCATGACCGGCGGTTGCGCCAGCGTCCGCCAGGACGTCCCGCCCTACATGATTGTCGACGGCAATCCCGCCGCCACCCAGGCTCCCAACATTATCGGCATGCAACGCCGCGGCCTCTCCCAGGAAACCCGCACCGCCGTCAAGGACGCCTTCCGCATCCTCTACCGCGAAGGCCTCAACCGCACCCAGGCCCTTGAGCGCATCCAGTACGAAGTCGCCGACTGCCCCGAAATTCAGCACCTTGTCGAATTTTACAAAACAAGCCAGCGCGGCGTGTTGTAAAAAGCTAAGGGCTGAGGGCTAAGGGCTAAAAAACATGAATGAACATCACGATTTACGGCCGCGTTGCAAGGCGTACGCCCTGCGCATCATTCGCATGTACGCCCAGCTCGCCAAAAACGATGTTGTCGCGCAAGTGCTCGGCAAGCAAGTCTTTCGCTCCGGGACTTCCGTTGGCGCGAATTTTTGCGAAGCCTCCCGCGCGCGAAGCAAGGCCGAATTCGCATCCAAGACCGGCGACGCCCTCAAAGAAATCGACGAAAGCGCCTACTGGCTCGAACTTTTGGTTGACAGCGGAATCGTCTCTGCATCAAAAATGGCAGACCTCCTTACAGAAACCCGCGAACTCATCGCCATTCTCACCACCATCAACAAAAACTCAAAACGCTGAACGCAAGAGCCTTTTTTAGCCCTTAGCCCTCAGCCCTTAGCCCTAATATGTCCTTCGATTCCGGCTCTGTTTCTTTTCGTGTTTTCCATCTTGATCACGCCTTTGACAGCGAGCTTGTCGAACGTCTCGCGCGTCATGCGGTGCCGCCCATCGAGACGCTTCTCAGCGAACCGCTCATTGGTTGGGTCACTAGCCGCCATCTGCTGGATCGCGTCCTCACGGAAGAAAAAATCCTTCACGGCGGTTACATCAGCGTCCAACTTTTGCGCGCTGAAAAAAAGATTCCCGAAGCCCTGCTTCGCGCTCACTGCCGCCTTGAGGAAGAGGCCGAGCTCAAATCCCGAAACGCCGAAAATCTTCCCCGCGCCCTTCGCGCCGAAATCAAGGAACGCGTCCGCGACGAGCTTCTTCCCACCATGCCGCCCACGCTCACCGGCATGCCTGTTTGCGTCGATCTGCGCAACCAGCTCCTTTTCGCGCAGGCCATGAGCGACGCCAAAATCGACCTCCTCACCGCGCAGTTCCGCGAGACCACCGGCGTTACGCCGCGCCTCATGACGCCCGACGACACCGCGCTCCGCCGCGTCAATGTCAACGTCAACGACCTCGCGCCGGCCCGCTTCTCTCCCGACGATTCGCTCGAAACGGAACACGAGTTCTCCATCGGCATGGACTTCCTGTCGTGGCTCTGGTTTGCCTGGGAAAGAGACGGCAGCATTCTCAATATCGGCAACCTCCGTTACGGCTACATGCTCGAAGGCCCGCTCACCTTTTTCCGCGAAGGCGCCGGCGCTCACGAGGCTGTCCTCCGCCACGGCACGCCGCTCAATTCCCGCGAAGCTTTCGCCGCACTTCTCTGCGGCAAAAAACTCCGCCGCGCCAAATTTCTCCTTGCCGAAGGCGACACCCTGTGGTCCGCCACGCTCGATTCCGATCTGGCCGTCGGTTCCCTCAAACTTCCCAAGACCGAACAGCTCGATCCGGTTGGCCGTTTCCAGGAACGCATGCTCTTCATCGAACGTTTTCTTGACGTCCTGCTCGCCCTTTACGACCGCTTTCTCCTGCTCCGCGCCGACGCCAAAAAATGGTCCGCTGAGCTCTCGGCCATCCGCGCCTGGATCGAACAAAAGTCCGCTTGAGAAAATTACCCGCTCACCGGGTGCGTTGTCGTTGCAGTCGTTGTAGTCGTTGGAGTAGGCGTTGCAAAGGTCGTGCCACGCCACAACACATCCTCCGTGGTTCAAAATCGCTATTGCATTTCGCGGGAGTCCGGGTTTGTGTTATACTCCCTGCCATGCGAAAAATCTTTCTGACCGGTCTCCGCACCCTTGAGATGCGCGACGCGCCGCCGCCGGACGCACCGGGGGAACGCGATGTGCTGTTGCAGGTGACGTCCGTCGGATTGTGTGGATCGGATTTGCATTATTACCGCACGGGCCGCATTGGCGCGCAGGTGGTAAAATTTCCTTTTTGCATTGGACACGAATTTGCGGGGCGCGTTCTCGCTGTCGGGCGTGCGGTGACGCGGCTTGCGGTTGGCGACCGCGTGGCGGTTGATCCGGCGATACCGTGCCACGACTGCGACCAGTGCCGCGCGAACCGCAGCCACACGTGCCGCAAGCTGCGTTTTTTCGGATGCCCGGGCCAGCGCGAAGGATGTTTGCAGGATCAAATCGTCATGCCCGAACACACCTGCATGAAGGTGCCGGCGTCGCTCACGAACGACGATGCCGCGTTGTTGGAACCGCTCTCCATCGGCCTCTACGCCACGCGTCTCGCGCCGCCGCTCGCGGGGCGCAGCATCGCCATTCTCGGCGCGGGGCCGATCGGACTTTCAACGTTAATCGCCGCGCGCGAACAGCACCCCGCAAGCATCGTCGTCTCCGAGCCGCTGCCCAACCGCCGCGCCGTGGCAGCGTGGATGGACGTGCCACGCGTTGTCGCGCCGGATGAGTTGAACGCGCTGGCGCTGGAGTTTGACGTGATGTTTGAATGCTCGGGCCAACCCGAGGCCGTCGACCAGGCGCTTCATCTGCTTGCGCCCGGCGGCACGCTGATGCTCGTCGGGATTCCCGAAACCAACACCGTGCCTTTTAACATGGACCTCATGCGCCGCAAGGAGCTCACGCTGAAAAACGTCCGGCGCCAAAACAACTGCATGGAGCCCGCGCTCGACCTCTTCCTGCGCGACCCGCGTCTGCCGCACGCGATGCTCACCCACGTCCTGTTGCCCGAGCAATGCGCGGACGCCTTTCACAAACTCGACACCTACGCCGACAACATGATCAAGGCCATGGTGCGCTTCAACTGACATGACCCCGCTTATCACCATCATCACCGTCTGCCGCAACGCCGAAAAGCATTTGCTCAGAACCGCCGAAAGCGTCCTCGCGCAAACCCTCGCGCCGGAACAAATCGAATACCTCGTTGTCGACGGCGCCTCCACCGACGGCACCGTCGCGCTTTTGAAGTCGCTCGAGCCGCGCTTCAACGGCCGCCTGCGCTGGATTTCCGAACCCGACAACGGCATTTACGACGCCATGAACAAGGCCGTGAAACTCGCGCGCGGCGACTTCGTCAACATGCTCAACGCCGACGATTGGCACGAGCCGAACGTCTGCGAGTGCGTCGCCGCGAAGATCGCCGCCGAACCCGGTGGCACGCTCTACTATCCTGCCACGCGCTACTGGCGTTTGCGCGCCGGCGAATACGTGTGGCACCACGACGAGCTTGACGCGCCGGAGTTTGCGGCGCACTGCGAGATCTGCCACCAATCGTGGTTTTTGCGGCGCGACGCGCACGACCGCATCGGCCTCTACGATCAGCGCCGCTATTGCCTCGCCGCGGACTTCGACCTCATGTGCCGCCTCTTCCGCGCCGGCGAAAAATTCGTGCCTGTGTCCGACGCGCGCGTGAACTTCCATCCCGGCGGACTTTCCGAAACCTGCAAATCGCTCTGCGGCCTTGAGGCCAAAACCATCCGCCTGCGCTACGACATCCGCCGCTACTGCTGGAACAAGCGCCTCTGGTATCCGCTGTGCCTGCCCTTTCGCCAACACGCTTTCCGCAAAAAACGCGGGCTGACAAAATGACCATGCCGCGCAAAACCATCCGCCTTGCTGTTGTCGATTTCGCTCACTCCGAGGCGTACCTGCCGCAACGCCTTCTCGAATTGGTGGCGGACGATTTTCATTTTGACGTCACCGAGGACAACCCCGATTTCGTCCTGCACTCCTGTTTTGGCCAGCGCGTGTTGAAGTTCGACGGCGTGCGCATTTTTTACACCGCCGAAAATCAGACG
Source organism: Kiritimatiellia bacterium (assembly GCA_031550185.1). Classification (GTDB taxonomy): domain Bacteria; phylum Verrucomicrobiota; class Kiritimatiellia; order RFP12; family JAVBOU01; genus JAVBOU01. Next base: position 19,823 of record JAVBOU010000058.1, read on the forward strand.
CCGGACTTCAACCTCAGCGACTACGCGCTCGGTTTCGATCGCCTCGAATTTGCCGAACGTTATTTGCGCCTTCCGCTCTACCGCCTCTACCCCGCCACCTACCCCGCGTTGATTGCAGCCCGTGGCAGAGCTCGACCTCTGCCACGCCAAGATTTTTGCGCGTGCGTCGTCTCCAACAAGGAACGCGAACCTGCTTTCGAGGAATTGTTGCAGTTGCTTCAACCCGTCAAATCCGGCGGCCGGCTTTACAACAACGTTGGCGGGCCGGTGCCGGACAAAATCGAATTTCTCAAATCCGCGCGCTTCGGTCTCGCGATCGAAAACACGTCGCGGCCCGGATACATCACGGAAAAAATTTCCGACGTCTTCGCCGCCGGCGCGATTCCGATTTACTGGGGCGCGCCGGATGTCGCGAAAGATTTCAATCCGCGCGCCTTCATCAACTGCCACGACTACCCGACGTTGCGCGACGCCGCCGCGGCGGTCCGCGCGATCGACCAGGACCCCACGCGTTACAACGCCATGCTTGCGGAACCGCCGTTCCTCAACAACGTCGAACCCGCCGCGCTTCACGCCGAACGCATCCGCGCGTTTCTCCACGCCATCTTCGATCAGCCGCGCGACGCCGCGTTTCGCCGCAATCGCATCCTGCGCGGCCGCATCTACGAGCGCAACATGCGCACCGCTTTTTTGAAACCACACGTTCAAGTCACGCGACTGATCCGCGACGCTATTCGCCGCCTGCGTGGCAAGAAGACCTTCGTGCCACCGCCGCTTCCATGACCGCCACTGTCCACGCCTTTGTCATCAATCTTCCGTCCGCGACCGAACGCCTCGCGCGCGTCGTGGGTTGCCTCGATGCCGCGCAAATTTCCCACACGCGCGTCGAAGGTGTTTACGGTCCGGGCCTCGCGTTTCCGCATCCTGACTTCGACGCGCAACGCTATCGGCTGTGGCACGGCAAAGAGCCCAATCCGCGCGAGGTTGGTTGCTACCTCGGCCACATCGCCGCCATCCGCGCCTTTCTCGCGAGCAACGCGGAATACGGCCTCATGCTCGAGGACGACGCCGAATTTTCGCCGCAACTTCCCGCGCTACTCGACGCCGCGATCCGCGAGAACGAAACATGGGACGTGCTGCATCTCAGCTATTGCGGACGCGTCCATCCTTCCACGTTTGTCACGCTGCGCAAACTTTCCGACAACGCGAAAATCGTGCAGCACCTTACGCACGTCAAAGGCGCCGGCGCGTACCTCATCAACCGCCGCTGGGCCAAAGCCGCGAGCGATAATTTGCTGCCCATGTGGCTGCCGTGGGATTACGCCTTTGACCGCGAGGAGGATTTGCCCGGACGTTTTGGCGCCGCGTTGCTCGTGCCGTTTCCTGTGAGCCAGGCCACGCCCGACGCGTCGCAGATCACGCAGACGCGCAAGCTGCCTTTTCTCCGCCGCGCTTTCACCGTCATGCAGCGCCGCAACTATGAGCGCACGCTTCGCTTCGTCCGCCGTCTCTTTCGTGCCTGGAGGTTGTCGCATGGATGACTTCACCAAAGACGAACTTGACGCCGCGCTTTGCGCCTTTGCCTCGCTCATCAGCAAGTGCGAAAAGGTGCTTCCCAAACTCAAGTCCGGTTCGGCGCAAGCGTCGCTTATGCGTAACCGCATCAAGGCGTTTCACATCGCGTCGACGTTGATCACGCACGCGCAAGAGGCTCGCGATGAAAGCCCGTGAACTGACCACCGAGGCGCTCTTCGCCGGCAAGGTCGAATACGTCGCGCCCTCTTTTCAACGTCCCTACGCGTGGCGCGAACCCGCCTGCCGCCGCGTGCTGGACGCCATGGCCAGCCTCGATCCCGCGCTCCACTTCCAGGGTGCCGTCGTCTCCATGGAGCTCGGCGAAACCGAAGACGGCGCGCGCAAGCGCCTGCTCATCGACGGCAACCACCGTCTCATGACCGTCCTCGTCGCGATGCTCGCCGTGCGCGACCATCTCGCGCGGCTCGTCCCCGGCGCCGGCGACGACATTAATCGTCTCTGCTTCCTCAATGCCGGGCGCGCGAGTTTCAAGAACATCGTTCCGCGCAAGGATCGCGCCGCCTTCGAAGCCCTCGTGCTTGGCGAAACGCCGCCCGCCGGCGCGCTCACCTCCGCCCATCGCTTCATCACGGACGCGCTCACCCGCGACAAGGCCGACGCGCTCAAACTTTACCGCGACCGCCTCTTGCGCAGCTTCACCTTCGTCTCTCTCGAGCTTGAGCGCCACGAAAACCCCTATCCTGTCTTCAAGCTCCTCAGCGTTCCCGGCGAGGATTTCACGCTCCGCGGCCTGGCCGAATATACCCGCTTTTCGCACGATCCCGAGCTCATGGCCATGATCGCTGGCGGCGAATCGCAGGACGTCGAATTTAAGGAGCGCACCATCAACCGCGAGAAGCAAGACTTCATCAACCCCGCCAACATCATCCGCTCCGTCGCCGGCTTTATGAACACCAGCGTCGGCGGCACCCTTCTCATCGGCATTCGCGACGACGGTTCCATTCGCGGCATCGACGACGAATACGCCGCCGTCGACAAAAGCAAGTCCAACTGGGACGGCTACCAGCTCTTCCTCAACAACGTCCTTCGCACCCGCCTCTCCGTCGAAAATCCCTTTTTGTATTACAGCGTCGAGAAGCATCGCATTCAGGGTTGCGACATCTGCATGCTCCGCATTCGTCCCGCCAACGCGCCGGTCTATGTCGATAAACATCTCTACGTGCGCAGCGCCAACCAGACCATCGAAATGCTCGGCCCCGATCTCGTCCACTACGTTGCCACCCGCTGGCCGGAACCTTAAGGTGGGGCGCGCCGGAAATGGGACAAGCCTCTGCCCCAAGATAAAAGCCTCTCCACCGCCAGGCGCGCCCGGCGGTCGCGCCCCACCTTTTTCGTGGCGTGGCAGGACTCCTGCCATGCCACAAAACGTTTTTCAATCTGTCGTCGTTCGGGCAACCGCATTAGATCTGTTGTGATATAACGGTTTCATCCGCCATTGATATATGTGACGTTGTGTCGAGGTATTGCGCTGGATTTTTATGTTCAGCCGTTGATCCCGCCCCGTTGGGGCTTGTGAAATATGTGCGGCGATGACGTAGGGCTGCGGGGCAATAGCCCCTTGCCCTACGCTAATGATACAAGGCTTTCAGCCTTTAACGCGCGACGATTCATCGCTTGCCGTCCCGTTAGGGACGGGATGTTGGTAGAAAACAAATTGCAAAACAATATCCGTCCTGTAGGGACGGGGGGGGGCACACGGAAACATCGAACACAAAATCCTCGTGGCAGAGCTCGACCTCTGCCACGACAGACTTTTGATGTTTCAACCGCGGAGGGCGGTTTCAATGGCGGCGAGTTCGTCGGAGGTGAAGGTTGTGTTTTGCGCGGCAGCGGCGTTTTCGGTGATTTGCTGCGGCGAGGAAGCGCCGATGAGGACGGAGGTGACGCGCGGGTCGCGCAAAGCCCACGCCAGCGCGAACTGGGCGAGGGACTGGCCGCGTTTTTGCGCGAGCGGAAGCAGGCGCTTGGAGGCGGCGACATGGTCGGGGTTGATGCGGTTGGGGAGGAAGGGGTTGCCTTTGCCGGCGCGGGAGTCGGCGGGAATGCCGTTGATGTATTTGCCGGTGAGGACGCCCTGGGCAAGCGGGGAGAAGGCGATGAGGCCGAAGCCTTCGTCGCGGGCGGCATCGAGGAGGCCGTCTTCGATCCAGCGGTTGAGCATGGAGTAGGAGGGCTGGTGGAGGACGAAGGGGGTTTTGAGTTCGCGCAACAGTTTGGCGGCGTCGCGGGCTTTGTCGGCGGGGTAGTTGGAGATGCCGGCGTAAAGGGCTTTGCCGGAGCGGACGGCCTGGTCGAGGGCGAGCATGGTTTCCTCGAGCGGAGTGTCGGCGTCGGGGCGGTGGTGGTAGAAGACGTCGACGTAATCGAGGCCCATGCGGCGGAGGCTTTGGTCGAGGCTGGCGAGGAGGTATTTGCGCGAGCCGTGGTCGCCGTAGGGACCGGGCCACATGCCGTAGCCGGCCTTGGTGGAGATGATGAGTTCGTCGCGGAAGGGGAGGAGGTCTTTGCGAAGAAGCGCGCCAAACGTTTCTTCGGCGGAACCGGGTGGCGGGCCGTAGTTGTTGGCGAGGTCGAAGTGGGTGATGCCGAGGTCGAAGGCGGTGGTGAGCATGGCGCGCGCGGTGTCGCGCAAGGCGTTCTCGCCGAAGTTGTGCCACAGGCCGAGGGAGACGGCGGGCAGAAGCAGGCCGGAGCGTCCGGCGCGGCGGTAAGGGATGCGTTCGTAGCGGTTGGCAGCGGGTGTGTGCATAAGTTTCCTTGGAGAAAGTTAACAGTTAACAGGTTGTTGGGTTGAAAGTTGAGGGGACGCGTGATACGAAAAAAATTGTTCCTTGTTACCTGTTCTTTTTAACTGTTAACTGTTCCCTGTTAACTGTTAACTACCTCTTGTTCATGTTTCCGGTTTTGTAGCCGGCGAGGTCGAGGGTGATGAAGCGGAAGCCGAGGGGGCGCAGGGCGTTGAGGATGGCGTCGCGCGTGGCGGGACGAAGGGCGCGGGAGAGTTCGGCGGGCGCGAGTTCAATGCGCGCGATGGTGTCGTGATGACGCACACGGAGTTGTTTGAAACCGAGGGTGATGAGCGCGTCTTCGGCGGATTCGATGGCGGAAAGTTTTTTTTGCGTGACCGCGGCGTGTGTGGGAATGCGCGTGGCAAGGCAGGCAGAGCTGACACGGCCGGAGAAGGGAATTTTCCAGGCTTTGGCGAGCTGCATGATGTCGGCCTTAGTGAGGCGCGCGTCGAGGAGCGGAGAGCGGACACGAAACGCTTTTACAGCCTTGAGACCGGGGCGATCGTCGCTGAGGTCGTCGTGATGCGTGCCGTCGCAGAGCGTTGAAAAGCCGGCTTTTTTTGCAGTGTTTTGGATTTTGGTGAGCAGGATTGTTTTGCAGCGGTAACAACGGTCAGGCGGGTTGTTTTTGAGGAAGGGCAGTTTTGCGAGGGTGAGTTTTTTTTGTTTGAAGGGCAGGCCGAGTTGGCGCGCGACATCCGGAACACGCGTAGCTTCGGAGCGGGGTTGCAACGGCAACGCGATGTGGATGGCGAGCACGGGAATGTCGGCGCGCACAAACGCGGCGGCGACAAGCGCGCTGTCGATGCCGCCCGAAAAAGCCACGGCGGCGGGGCCGATGGCGCGGACGGCGTCGAGGAGGCGTTGAGCGGAGGAAATCATGATCATGAAGGGGAACAAGTAACAGGCAACAATTTTTTTGATGCGAAACGGATTTGTTACTTGCTCCCTGTTACTTGTTAACTGTTAACTGTTCCCTGTTCCTTGATGACGGAGGTGGCGGCTTTGATGACGCCGGCGACATTGGCGAGGTCGGTGGGGATGATCATGGAGTTGGAGGTCTTGGCGAGTTTGCCAAATTCGGTGATGTATTGTTCGGCGAGGCGGAGGTTCATGGCGTTGTTGCCGCCGGGCTGAATGATGGCGGAGGAGATTTTGCGGAGACCTTCAGCGGTGGCTTCGGCAACGAGATTGATTTCGGCGGCGCGGCCTTCGGCTTCGTTGATGCGCTTTGTTTTTTCGCCTTCGGACTTGGCAATGGCTTCCTGCTTTTCGCCGTCGGCGCGGTTGATGCGGGCCTGGCGGTCACCTTCGGATTCGGCGATTTTTGCGCGCTTTTCGCGTTCGGCGCGCATCTGTTTTTCCATGGCGTCGCGGATGGACTGGGGCGGGGTGATGGACTTGATTTCGTAGCGGGTGACCTTGATGCCCCAGGGGTCGGAGGCCTTGTCGACGGCGTCAACGATCTCACTGTTGATTTTGTCGCGTTCGACAAAGGTGCGGTCGAGGAGGAGCTTGCCGATTTCGGAGCGCATGGTGGTCTGCGCGAGCTGGGTGCAGGCGAAAAGGTAGTTGCTGATGCCGTAGGAGGCGGCCTTGGGATCCATGACGCGGAGGTAGAGGATGCCGTCGACCTCGACGGTGATGTTGTCGTTGGTGATGCACTGCTGGGGCGGGACGTCGATGGCCTGCTCCTTGAGGGTGTGCTTGTAGGCGACGGTGTCGATGAAGGGTACGAGGAAGTGGAGCCCGGCGTCGAGCGTGGACTGGTATTTGCCGACACGCTGAACGACCCAGGCCTGTTGCTGGGGAACGATGCGGATGCACTTCATGATGATGAAGATGGCCGCGATGAAGATGGTCCAGGCGATGATGACTTGCATGGTGATGTCCTTTCGGAGGTTAGGGGTTGGTGGTTTGAGTTGGGAGATTGGTGGGGGTGGTTGAAGCGTCGTTTCGTGTTTGGTAATGTGCGTGTTCCATATCTGCTGCTGTGCAGCTGTACATCCCCGGAACAAGCGTGTAAGCGCCGGCAAGAAAGAGGATCAGAGCAATCCAGTGATGTCCGCCGCGCACGACGAGCCGGGCGACCACGCATATCGCCAACATGCCAAGCACGAGCCAACGCGCATGTGCCGATCTGAAATATATACATACCGCAATCAATGCAAGCGTGAGAAGCGCGGGCAAAACGGCGCCGAAAATAATCCGAAGGGTGCGTTTGCCCGTACACCACTCCGCGATGCCAAAGATGATGGCGTACAGGATGAAGGGGATGATGATGAGCAGGGGGATTGTCGACATCCATGCGATGACAAACGTCAGCAGGAACATGATGGATTCCATCATCCAGCGGGTATGTCCGGTTCCGGCAAAGATGAGGATTGTAAAAATAAGCCCTATGAAAATGGCGGCATTCATTTAGCCTTTTGGCTCCACCGTGAGGGTGAGGTTTTCCTGGGCAATGATGGTGACGGTGGTGTAGGCCTCGATGGTGACGGAGGAGACGGCGCGCCAGTTGGTGCCGTTGAACTCGACCTTGCCGGAGGTGGCGGGGCTGATGCGCTCGATGACAGTGGCGGATTTGCCGATGAAGTCGCTGCGCATGACCTCGTCGGCGCCGATTTTTTTGCCGGAGAAGATGTTGCTGAGCGCGGCGCGGAAGAAGTAGATGCCGGCGGCGGAGAGGATGGCGAAGAGGATGGACTGCACGAAGAGGTTGATCCCGGGCAGGAGGAGGGTGACGAGGCTCATGATCAGCGCCGCAACACCGAAGAAAAAAAGCACGAAGCCGGGCGTGGCCATTTCGGCGATCATGAGCAGGATGCCGGTGACGAGCCAGATTTGCCAGAGAGCCATGAGGGTTTACTCCTTGTTGGTTTTTGGAATGGAGGCGACGTTGATGTCGCCCGAAAAGGTGGACGAGACTTTGCGCAGAAATTCGGCGGGTTCCCACGGCTGGCGGAGGATGGGGACGGCGATTTTGCGGAGGATTTCTTCGAGGAGTTGCGGGGTGCCGCTTTCGGGCGCGAGGGCGAGCATGGGCAGGCGTTGCGTGCGGTGGTCGCCGCGCAACCGCAAAAGCAAATCGGGGGAGGCGAGGACGCGCGTGTCGAAAAGAAGCAGGTCGGCCTGCTGGGAGAAGGAATAGGTCTCGACTTCGGCCTCGCTGTGGACGTGCGACATGCGGTAGCCGCGCGCGTTGAGCAGGTCGAGGAGGTGGGCGGCGGCGGCGTCGTCCTGCGTGTAGAAAATGATGGACGGCGGTTCGGTTTGCGGGAGGTGGATGTAGACCACGGTGCCGTTGGGTTTGCCGGGCGGAGGGCTTTCGACGTCGAGGCGGCCGCCGTGCATTTCCATGATTTCGCGGGAGATGGCGAGGCCGAGGCCGGAGCCGACGGTGTGCTCGCCGACGCGAAAGTAGCGTTGCGCGATTTTGCCCAGCGCCTCCTTCGGGATGCCGAGGCCGTTGTCCTCGACGCTGATGCAAATCATGCCGGGGTGCTTGACGCAGATGGCGACGTTGACGCGGATCTCGCCGCCGGCGTCGGTGAATTTGATGGCGTTGCCAATGACGTTGATCACGACGCGCTCGATTTTTTGCGGGTCGCACCACGCGAAGAGTTCCTGGTCGGGAAACGCGGCGACGAGTGTGACGCCCTTGGTCTCGGCCTGCACGGCGAGGGTGTCGAGCGTGGAGCGGGTCAGCGGTTCAATGGGCATGCGCGTGCGGGAGAGCGTGAGTGTGCCGTCCTCGATCTGGCGCAGGTCGAGGATGTCGTTGACGGTCGCGAGCAGCCGCTTGCAATCGCTTTGCAAACGTTCGATATATTGGTTGGCCTTGGGTGGCAGGGGTCCGGCAATGCCACGGAGCATGTTGCCGACGGCATAGATCATCGAGGTGAGCGGCGTGCGCAGTTCGTGCGAGACGTTGGAGACGAATTCGCTGCGCATGCGGTCCATGGCCTTCATGCGCTCGACGGCGGCCTCGAGGTCGTCCTGCACCTTCTTGCGCACGGAGATGTCGCGGATGAAGAAGCAGAGTAGCCGTTCGTCTTCGATGTCGAGGCGGTTGACGGCGATTTCGGCGGGGAAGGTGTGGGCGTCGGAGCGGACGCAGCGCGCCTCGATGAGGGTGTACTTGTGGTTTTCGAGGTTCTTCCAGATCGACGTGATGAGCGAGTCGTCGGCGCCGGAGAAGAGGTTGATCACATGGCGGTTCAACAGGCGGTTGCCGAGCAGCAGGAAGAAGTCGGCGGCGCGGTGGTTGAAGTCGAGGATCACGCCGCGCGCGTTGGTGATGAGTACGCCGTCGTAGACGCTTTCGAGCAGCAGGTCGTAGGGCGTGTTGCGCAACGGCCGGTCGTGGCGCTTGAGTACGAAGGTACTCAACGGCACGCGTCGCGGCTGGGGTGGCGGCACGGCGTCCGGCGGGATGTCGATGCGCATGGTGCGCGCGGATGGATCGTTGTCAGGACTCATGGGCGGTTCAAGCTCGTTACCTGTTCATGCTACCGTTTTGGCGGCGCGAAGTGAAGAGAAAAAAGCGGATTCGCGACGAAAAAGATTCGCCATCGAATGCGTCACCACCGCGGCGATCTGCCGCTGGGTCATGGACATTTTTCGTGGCGTGGCCGGAGTCCGGCCACGCCACGGAAAGCTTTTGATGTTCGCGTCAGATGTCGAGGTTGCGGACGTTGAGGGCGTTGTCTTCGATGAAGCGGCGGCGCGGCTCGACTTCGTCACCCATGAGGAGGGTAAAGATGGTGTCGGCTTTGACGGCGTCTTCCATGACGACTTTGAGGAGGCGGCGGACAACGGGATCCATGGTGGTTTCGAAAAGCTGGTCGGGGTTCATTTCGCCGAGGCCCTTGTAGCGCTGGATGGTGAGGCCTTTGCGACCGCGCTCGCGAATGAGGGTGAGGAGTTGGGGAAGGGAGTGGACGGGGATTTGGGCGTCGCCGTCGCGAAGGTGGAGGAAAGGCTGGGAGAGGCCGGTGTAGTGGTCGATGGTGTAGTCGAAGGTGGCGAGGTGGTCGATCTCTTTTTTAAGGAGATGGCAACGGTAGATTTCGAGCCAGACGAAGGGCTGGGTGTCGGAGGAGTGCCAGGCTTTGATTTGGGTGGTCTCGAGGGACAGGGGCTGGTCGTGGATGACCTGGGCTTGGGTGCGGAGGGCTTCGAGGCCCTGCTCGTCGAAGGCGAAAGTGGTGGCGACGGAGTTGTCGGGCTGGCGCTGGATGATGCAGTAGCGGGGGAATTCGCCGGTGGCGGGGTCGCGCGCGGCGAGGAGGAGACCGGTGTCGATGCCGCGGCGGGCGATGGCGGCGAGGGTGGATTCGATCTGGACAAGATGGTTGAGAAGGTGGATGGAGACGGGGGTGTCGCCGGTGAGGTCGTCGGAGCCGAGCTGGAGGAGTTTCTGGGTGAGGGCGGCTTCGGAGTCGACGTATTCCTCGCGGCTTTTGCGGGCGATTTTGTAGAGCGGTGGCTGGGCGAGGTAGATGTGGCCGCGCTCGATGAGCTGGGGCATCTGGCGGTAGAAGAAGGTGAGGAGGAGGGTGCGGATGTGGGCGCCGTCGACGTCGGCGTCGGTCATGATGATGATTTTGTGGTAGCGGAGTTTGGTGATGTCGAAGGCGTCGTTGCCGATGCCGGCGCCGATGGCGGTGATGAGGGTGCGGATGGTGTCGGAGGAGAGGATTTTGTCGATGCGGGCTTTTTCGACGTTGAGAATTTTGCCGCGCAAGGGGAGGATGGCCTGGATTTCGCGGTTGCGGCCTTGTTTGGCGGAGCCGCCGGCGGAGTCACCTTCGACGATGAAGAGCTCGCATTTGGTGGGGTCGCGCTCGGAGCAGTCAGCGAGTTTGCCGGGGAGGCCGCCGCCCTCGAGGGCGCCCTTGCGGCGGGTGAGGTCGCGGGCCTTGCGCGCGGCGATGCGGGCGCGGGCGGCGAGCAGGGCGTTGTCGATGATCTTGCGGGCGGTGGCGGGGTTTTCTTCGAAGAAGGTGGCGAGCTTGTCGTTGACGATCTGGGTGACGACGGATTCGGCCTCGGAGTTGCCGAGTTTGGTTTTGGTCTGGCCTTCGAACTGGGGCTGGGGGACTTTGACGGAGATGACGGCGGTGAGGCCTTCGCGGATGTCGTCGCCGGTCATGGGTTCGTCGGAGTCCTTGATGAGCTTGTTGTCGGCGGCGTATTTGTTGACGACGCGGGTGAGGGCGGAGCGGAAGCCGGAGAGGTGGGTGCCGCCTTCGATGGTGTTGATGTTGTTGCAGTAGCTGAGTTCGGTGACGGTGTAGGCGTCGGTGTACTGCATGGCGATTTCGCACTCGATGGCGTCGCGCTTGCCTTCGAAGTAGATCGCCGGGTGAATGGGCGATTTGTGCTGGTTGAGGTGAGCGACGAACTGGGTGATGCCGCCTTCGAAAAAAAAGGTTTCGTCGCGGCCCTGCTCGATTTGGGTGAAGCGGATGGAGACGCCGCGGTTGAGGAAGGCGAGCTCGCGGAGGCGGTTGGCGAGGATGTCCCACTCGAAGGCGCGGCAGGAGAAGATGGAGGGGTCGGGGAAGAAGGTGACCTTCGTGCCGGTGCTCTGCGCGTCGCCGATGACCTGGACGGAGGTGACCGGGCGGCCCTTGGCGAAGCGCTGGAGATGACGTTTGCCGTCGCGGCGGACCTCGACTTCGAGCCACTCGGAGAGGGCGTTGACGCAGGAGACGCCGACGCCGTGGAGACCGCCGGAGACCTTGTAGTTGGAGCCGTCGAACTTGCCGCCGGCGTGGAGCACGGTGAGGACGACCTCGAGGGCGGAGCGTTTTTCGACCGGATGCTCGTCGACGGGAATACCGCGGCCGTTGTCGACCACGGAGCAGGAGCCGTCGGGATTCAGGACGACCTCGATCTGCGTGCAGTAGCCCGCGAGCGCCTCGTCGATGGAGTTGTCGACGACCTCGTAAACGAGATGGTGGTAGCCGCGCGAGGCCGTGTCACCGATGTACATGGCGGGCCGTTTGCGGACGGCGTCCATGCCTTCGAGGACGGTGATGTTGGCGGCGTTGTAACCTGAATTTTTAACGGGGTCGGTGGCGGCGTCATCGCTCATGTATGGGCTCCAATTGAAACGCAAAATTATAGCAAAAACAGGGGTAAATGGCAATTGCGGAAAATAATGGCGTGCCGGCGAAAAATACACGCATTGCGCGGATCAACGTGGGCATGACGTCCGCTTTGCACCTTTTCGGCGGATTTGCTAAAGTGCATTCTTTTTCTTCCGGAGAATTTTCATGGGTCTCAGTGTAGGCATCGTCGGTCTTCCCAACGTCGGCAAATCAACCCTCTTCAACGCGCTCACGCGCACGCAAAACGCCGCGGCGGCAAACTATCCCTTTTGCACCATCGAGCCCAACAAGGCGACCGTTCCGCTCAAGGATCCGCGTCTCGAAAAGCTCGCCGCCATCGCCAAATCCGGACGCATCATCGACGCCACGGTTGACTTCATCGACATCGCAGGACTCGTCCGCGGCGCGTCGCAGGGCGAAGGCCTCGGCAACAAATTTCTCGCCAACATCCGCGAGAGCGACGCCATTCTTTACGTTGTCCGCTGCTTCGAAGACGACGACGTGGTTCATGTCGAAGGTGACCTTGATCCTCTCCGCGACATTGAGCTCATCCAAACCGAACTCATCCTTGCCGACCTTCAAAGCCTCGAAAAACGCATTGATCGCATTGGTCGTCAGGCTCGCGCCGACAAGGATCTGCGCAAGGAAGTCGAGGCCATGGAGGCACTCGCCAAACACCTCGGCGACGGCCTCCCCGCGCGCGCTTTTCCCCGCGCCGAAAACGACGGCCTCGACGCCTGCATGGCCGAGCTCCAGTTGCTCACCGCCAAGCCCGTGATCTACTGCGCCAATGTCGGCGAAAACGACCTCGCCAATCCCGACTCTCCGGGCATCCAAAAAGTCCGCGACCACGCCGCGAAAGAACACGCCGAAGCTATCATCGTCTCCGCGAAGATGGAAGCCGAGCTCGCCGGTCTCAGCGACGCCGAACAGCATGAGTTTCTCGCCTCCTACGGCCTCACGGAAAGCGGCCTCGACCAGGTCATCCACACCGCTTACCGCACCCTCGGCCTCTGCTCCTACTTCACCGCCGGTCCCATGGAAGCGCGCGCCTGGACCATCCACCAGGGCTGGACCGCGCCCCGCGCCGCCGGCGTGATTCACACCGATTTCGAACGCGGCTTCATCCGCGCCGAAGTCATCGCCTACGCCGACTACATTGCCCACGGCGGCGAATCCCCTTGCCGCACCGTCGGCCTCCTCCGCACCGAAGGTAAGGACTACCTCGTTCAGGACGGCGACGTGATCCATTTCCTCTTCAACGTGTGAGGCGCATGAACATCTCTCCCGCGCCAAAACTTTCCTTCGTCATTCCCACGCTCAACTCCGCCGCCACGCTGGGCGAATGTCTTGCCGCGATTTGCAATCAGAACGTCCCGCGCGCGACGTATGAAATCATCATCGCCGACGCCGGATCGTCCGACGCCACGCGCGAAATTGCGCAACGTTTCGGCGTCGACCACATCGTCGACAATCCCCTTAAGACTGGCGAGGCGGGCAAGAGCGCCGGCATCCACGCGGCCCGCGGCGAACTCATCGCGCTCGTCGACAGCGACAACATTCTCCCCGACGCCACCTGGCTCGCCGCCATGCTCGCGCCGTTTGAGCACGCGGACATCGTCGCCGCGGAACCGCTCGAATATGCGCGCCGTGGCAGCGACCCGGCTCTGACACGCTACTTCGCGTTGCTCGGCATGAACGACCCGCTGTGCCTCTTCCTCGGCAATTACGACCGCCTCTGCCACATCACCGGAACATGGACCGGCCTCAACGTTCCGGTGGAAGACCGCGGCAACTTCCTCGCGCTCGATTGCGACCCGCTTCGCATGCCGACCATTGGCGCCAACGGCTTCATTTTCCGCCGCGCCGTGCTCGCGCATGTGCAATGGACGCCATACTTCTTCGACATCGACGTCGCGCAGCAAATGACGGCCGCGCAACTCGGCAAAATCGCCAAGGTCAAATGCGGCATTGTCCACCTTTACTGCTCGCGTCTCACGCAATTCGCGCGCAAGCAAAACCGCCGCATCCGCGACTTCCTCTTCTTCTCCAAACAAGGCGCCGAAACCCGCACCTACGCGTGGCGCAACAACACCGGTCTCCCGCGCTTCATCGTGGCAACCCTTCTTGTCGTGCCACTTCTCGTTCAGCAATTCCGCGGCATGCGCCGCACACCCGATCGCGCCTGGTGGTACCACGTTCCCGTGTGCGTGCTCACGTTGTGGATTTACGGCGCCGCGGTCGTGCTCAAAAAATTCGGCCTGCTCAAAGGCCCCGCGGAACGCAAAAACTGGCAAAAATAAAATCCGTGGCGTGGCACGGCTCCTGCCACGCCACGCCCTTCGCGCAGGCCTTACGCCTTGCTGCGCTGATGCGCAACCGCGATCGCAATGGCCACCGCTTCGTCCGCATCCGCGGGCCGTGGCGCCGCCGGTGCCTTCGTCTTCGGCGCGTCATCCGGGAGGAGATGGTTGAAGCGCGGGATCATCTTGGCGCTCAACGACACGATCGCCGCAATCAAGGACAGAAATGTGAAAACAATGCAAATGCCAAATATGGCAAGATAAACACCCTGAATAATCATAAAGCCACCCATCCCTTGCGTGATGACGCAAACCAATGGATGGCGGCCCGACCATCGCGTTAACCTGCAGGGAAGCTTCTTTCCATGCACCCATAAAAATGCTAAGATAACAAAATTTCCGTGCCAAATCAAGCAATAAGCCATGCCCCAAAAAAACGGCCCGCGTAACGTAAATCTCACACACTTTGCAAACTCGCCTCACACAGCCGCGTTAACCTCCTCGCTGTTTTCTTTTTTGAAACCCGAAAGGCAAAACCACAACAATGAACCACAAAATCCTCAACACCACACTTGCGGCGCTCCTCATCTCCGGGTTCGCCACGCTCCACGCCTCGCATGTCGACACCCAGGCGCGTCTCGGCTTCGGCGGCAGCACGGATCTCGGCAACGGCTTCAAGCTCGAGCTCTCCACGGAGCAGCGCTTCAACAACGACCTCAACACCTACTACCACGGCGAGTACGACGTCGGCATCAGCTACAAAGTCGCGGACTGGCTCTCCCTCGCGCCGTCCTTCCGCCTCGTCGAAACCCGCAAGAGCAGCAGTGACAAGTGGGTTCACGAATATCGCCCCATGATCAACGTCACCTTCTCGCAGACCTTCGCCGGATGGAAGTTCGACGACCGTAACCGCTTCGAGTGGCGCAACTACGACTATCCGAAAGACGCCGACAGCATCGTCCGCTACCGCAACCGCCTCAAGGTCACCTCCCCCTGGAAGTGGACCGACTTCAAAATCAACCCCTACGCCAGCGTCGAAATCTTCCAGGACTGCAACGGCGAAAAGACCGCGCTCCAAAACTACGAGGCCGTCATCGGCATCAACGCCGCCCTCACCGACACCATGAGCCTCGAGCTCTACTACATGGCCGAGTTCAAGGAAAACGCCGGCAAGCACAGCACCCCGCACACCGCCAACATCGCCGGCGCCGCGCTCAAGTTCAAATTCTAACCTCAGGAAAATTCCACCATGAAATCAGGCCTCCTCCTTCTCTCCGCCTTCGCCGCGGCCCACGCCTTCGCCGGCCACATCACCATCGACGGCTCGACCACGGTCGGCCCGCTCGTCAAGGCCCTCGCCGAAGATTTTCGCAAGGCCAACGACGCCACCGAAATCACCGTCTCCGAATCCGGCTCCGGCAACGGCGCCAAGGCCCTCATCAACAACATGTGCCAGATCGCCATGCTCTCGCGTCCCCTCAAGGACACCGAGTTCAAGGCCGCGATCGACAACCACGTCCAGCCCACCGCCCATGTCATCGCGTACGACGCCATCGTCCTCGTCGTCCATCCCTCCAATCCCGTCAAAAACCTCACGCTCGAACAGGCCCAGTCCATCTACAGCGGCAAGGTCACGAACTGGAAGGACGTCGGCGGCGCCGACATGCCCATCGTCGCCATCTCACGCGACACCAACAGCGGCACCTTCGAAACCTTCGAAAGCATGGTCATGAAGGGCGAAAAAGTCAGCGCCAAAGCCGAGACCGTTGGCAGCAACGGCGCCGTCCGCCAGCGCGTCCAAAGCACCGCCGGCGCCGTCGGTTACCTCGGCATCGGCTACGTTGACCGCTCCGTCAAAGGCCTCTCCATCGCCGACGTTGAAGCCTCGTTTGAAACCGTCACCGCCGGTCGTTACGCCCTCTCGCGTCCGCTCTTCATCTACACCAACGGCTACCCCGCCCTCGGTGGCGAACTCCACCGCTTCGTCAACCTCTACCTCACGCGGCAGGGCCAGAAAATCATCGAGGCCGTCGGCTTCGTCCCCGTGACACAATACTGAGAAAACAAAGATAAATGACGCGGCGTGGGCGAGGTGGTCCGCGGGCACGCCCATTGTTTGAAAAGGTGTTGGGACGCGGGCTAAAGACAATATCACGGGGGGGCAAAAGTCGT
>JAVBOU010000033.1:0-25065 GCA_031550185.1 Kiritimatiellia bacterium
AGCTGCGAGGCATACGTCCGAATGTATTCTACGTGCACCTGAAAGAAACGGAGTGGAGATTTAATCATAGACACGAAAATCTCTATCGGGTATTGTTAAAGGAGTTCAGAAAAAATCCACTCTAAACTAGTCTTGAACCAAAAATTATTTGCCACCGCAGGCTTGTGCCATTACACGTGCTGCCGTCCGGTCATTGGCGGCCATTGGGTCCTGTCTCCACATTAGCCATTTCTCCCGAGTCTTGTTGCACAAGAAGTTCATGAAACTGTGATTGTAGACGCTGGAGAGAAAGTTGACAAGCGAGTTTTCGGAGAAGCAAAGGCTTACTGCGGTAAGGATGCAGTCGGCATGTGTGCCAAGCCCCGGCTACGTCAAACCGCAATGCAACCGCCCGGCGTAAAGCACCATGTCGCGTCGCCAGTCGCCGCGGAAAAAGATTGAACCGTCCGCCGCAAAACGGCATACTTTCCCTTTTCAATTACACCGCGAGAAAAACCATGTTCCCGATCCAGCTTGATCGCTCCCTTTGCATCTTCGACATCGAGTCCACCGGCATCAACATCCGGACCGACCGCATCATCGAACTCGCCATCATCCGCCTCGATCCCGACGGCTCCGAGACCACGGAGTCCTGGCTCGTCAATCCCGGCGTCCCCATTCCGGAAGACTCCACCGCCATCCACGGCATCACCGACAACGTCGTGAAAAATTGCCCCGCCTTTTCCGACGTCGCGCAGGAGATCCGCGACTTCATCGGCGAGAGCGATCTCGGCGGCTTCAACGTCACGCGTTTCGACATTCCGCTTTTGGTCGAGGAGTTCATCCGCGCCGGTGTTTTCTTCGACGCCACGGGTCGCCGCGTTCTCGACGCGCAACGCATCTTTCATCTCCGCGAGCCGCGCAACCTCGCCGCGGCGCTCAAGTTCTACTGCAACCAGGAACACACCGACGCCCACAGCGCGGAGTCCGACACCAAGGCCACGCTCGAAGTCATCAAGGGTGAGTTTCAATATTACCACGACCTTCCCCGCACGATGTCCGAACTCGACGAGCTTCTCAATCCGCGCGATCCTTTTGACGCCGACCGCGCGGGACGTTTTCGCTGGGTCGACGGTGAGCTCACCGTCAACTTCGGCAAGAAGAAAGGCGCGCAAGTCCGCGCGCTCGTCAAGGAGGATCCCGGCTTTTTGCGCTGGATCTCGAAGAACGATTTTCCGATCGACACGCGCCGCATCGCCGAGCAAGCCCTTAAGGGCGATTTTCCGCCGGCGCCGCGTTTGAAGAAACCGCCGCGTCTCGAAGGCGTCGAGGAATAAACAAACGCTACAGCGTTTTCATGTAACATTGGTGCATGTTTCTTCAACCCCAACGGGGTTGCCTATCATAGCCCAGGGTTATGCGAGCGAAGCGAGTCTACCCTGGGTGAACGGTAAGAGAAATATCCAACCCCAACGGGGTTGCCTCATGAGTGGAAGACATGACGCCTGCGTGACGCAACCTCCCGTCCCTGACGGGACGGATAATCTTCGTGATGCGGTTTTTACCAACATTCCGTCCCTAACGGGACGGCAAGCATGACGCGGCATTTGATAAAAGGTGGGGCGTGACCGCCGGGCGCGCCCCACCTTTTATCAGCCCCTCCGGGGCTGATGGTGAGAGGCGCAGCGCAGCAGCGCCGCTACAACGAGGTGGTCCATGATGTGAGATTTCATTTTTCGAAGTTTCCAAACGCTAAAAGTTTTCCGTGGCAGAGCATGACCTCTGCCACGGCGCGGTTTTGTGTTTACAGTTGAAGCACGCGCGGTTTGCTGTCATAATTTTTGCAACTTCAACAAGGAGCAGGCTCATGGCGGCAAGGCATTATGCGATCGGGGTGGATTACGGCACGAACAGTTGCCGCGCGTTGCTGGTGGATGTGGCGACGGGACGCGAAGTGGCGACGTCGGTCTTTCCATATCCGCGCGGCGAGGCGGGGATCATTCATGACAAGCGTGATCCGAATGTCGCTCGCCAGGCGCCGGGCGATTACATCGCGGGGTTTCTGCGCACGGTGCAGCATGTGGTCGCGGAGGCAAAGGCGAAGGAACCGAATTTTGATCCCGAGCGTGTCACGGGCATTGGCATTGACACGACGGGCTCGACCGTGATTCCCGTGAACGAGGACGGCGTGCCGCTGGGCATGTTGAAGGCGTTCGAAAAAAATCCGGCGGCGCAGGCGTGGCTCTGGAAGGATCACACGAGCTGGGAGGAGGCGGCGTGGATCACCGAGACCGCGCGCAAGGCGAAGGCGCCGTATTTGAAGATGTGCGGCGGCGCGTATTCGAGCGAGTGGTTTTGGTCGAAAATCTGGCATTGCGAACGCACCGCGCCGGAGGTCTTCGAGGCCGCGGCGTCGTGGGTCGAAGCGTGCGATTTCATCCCCGCGTTTGTCACCGGCCACCTGTCGCCGAAAACGATGTCGCGCTCGGTGTGCGCGGCGGGGCACAAGGCGATGTACAACGCGTCGTGGGGCGGATTGCCCTCGCGTGATTTTTTGAAAAAGCTTTCGCCGGGTTTGGCGGATTTGCGCGAGCGTCTGTACACGACGGAACACGTGAAGGCGTCTGACCAGATTGCGGGCTTCCTCGACGAAGAGGTGGCAGAGGCAGTGGGCCTGCCACAGGGCGTGGCGGTCGCGGTCGGCGCGTTTGACGCGCATCACGGCGCGGTGGGCGCGGGCGTTGGCGTGGGCCGGCTCGTGAAAATCATGGGCACTTCCACGTGCGACATGATGGTCGCGCCGGAGAAGGGGCTCAAGGAAATCCCCGGCATTTGCGGCATGGTTCCCGGTTCGATTCTGCCGGGCATGATGGGGCTTGAGGCCGGACAATCCGCGGTCGGCGACATCTTTTTGTGGTTCGCGCGCCACGCCGCGACCGGCGAGTTTCGCGGCAAGACCGACGGCGAAACCATTGACAAACTCTGCAACGCCACGAAGAAGTTTGCGCCTGGTCACGCCGGCCTTCTCGCGCTCGACTGGCACAACGGCAACCGCACCGTGCTCGTGGATCCGCTCCTCAGCGGCATGATGGTCGGCCAGACGCTGCACACCACCGCGGCCGAGCAATTCCGTGCGATCATGGAAGCCACCGCCTTTGGCGCGCTCACCATCATCCGGCGGTTCGAGGCGTATGGCGTGAAGGTGGACGACGTCATCACCTCCGGCGGCCTCGCGGACAAAATGCCCGCGCTCATGCAAATCTACGCCGACGTGTGCAACCGGCCCATGAAGCTGTGCAAGTCGAAGCAAACCTGCGCGTTGGGCGCCGCGCTCTTCGGCGCGGTTGCCGGCGGCGTGTATCCGAACGCCGAGGCCGCGCAGAAAAAAATGGCGACAAAAATCAGCCGCACCTATACGCCGAATTCCGAGGCCGCGAAAACGTACGCCGAGCTTTACGCGCTCTACGAAACGCTTCACGACGCCTTTGGCGGCAAGGCCGGCGCCGATGTGTCGAAGGTCATGAAAAAACTCATCGCGCTCCGCCGCAAGGCGCGGGCATGAATGCCGGACAGGGAAAAATGTTATGCGCTCATTGAACGATTTGAAGCACGACGTCTGGCAGGCCAACCTCGCGCTTGTCACGCACAATTTGGTCACGCTCACCTGGGGCAATGTCAGCGGCATCGACCGCGCGCGCGGCCTGGTCGTCATCAAGCCGAGCGGCGTGGCGTACGCCACCATGACGGCCGATGACATGGTGGTGGTCGATCTTGAAACTGGCGCGAATGTGGATTCGGCGTTGAGGCCCTCGTCGGATTTGGCGACGCATCTCGCGCTCTATCGCGCATGGCCGGAGATTGGTGGCGTGGTTCACGCACACTCATTATTTGCCACGACCTTTGCGCAAGCGTGTCTCGATGTCGTCTGTCTTGGCACCACGCACGCCGACCATTTCAATGGCGCGGTTCCCTGCACGCGCGACCTCACGCAGGCCGAAGTCAACGGCGATTACGAAGCGTCGACCGGCGGCGTTATTTTGGAGTGTTTCAGTCAGCGCAAACTCGCCCCGCTCGCCATGCCCGGTGTGCTCGTCGCGCGGCACGGTCCGTTTACCTGGGGCAAGTCCGCCGCCCATGCGGTCGAGCAGGCCGTGGCGCTTGAACACATCTGCCACATGGCCCACGCCACCGCGCAGCTCTGGCAAGATGCCGCCGGTTTTCCCGCGTACATTTTGCAAAAACATTTCGAGCGCAAACACGGCCCCAATGCGTATTACGGGCAAGCGGGAAAAAGTGAAAAGTGAAAAAGGGGAGGGGAGTGTTGTGCCTTGATTTTTGTTTTAACGGGTGATCCCGCCCCGTTGGGGCTTGTGTGATGTTGCGATGCTGACGTAGGGCTGCGGGGCAACGCCCCTTGCCCTGCGCTAATGATGTAAGGCTTTCAGCCTTTGGGATCAGGACAATACATTGGGGTATAGCGGTCATGGTCAATATGGAGTGCGGCGATTCATCGCCGCTTTTCCGTTAGCTCGTCATTCACGGCAAACATGTCGATGACACTGATTTGGGTGCGCGTTATGTCGCCCACGCAACATGAACACGCAGGCAGGTGTTTCGGCTTAGCGAAAAGCGGCGATGAATCGCCACACTCCATAATAGACGATGGCCGTTATATCTCAACATGTCTATTGTACGGCACCATGACAGACAAGAATGTCTGTCCTACATTGCTTGTGGCGTGGCAGAGGTTCTGCCACGCCACGGCGCGCATTTTTATTATTTGAATTCTTGCGGATGGCGTTCGCGGAGGAGCGGGACGGCCCAGGCGCGATTGGTTTTTTCGAGGCGCTGGCAGTAACGGGCGAGATTGCCGTGGGCGTGGCAGGGGCCGCCCTGGTGGAGGACTTGCCAGAGGGGATCGTGGAAGACGCCTTCGGGTTGCGTGGCCATCATGTTGTCGTGCCACGCGAGGTAGCGGCGGGTGGCTTCAGCGCAAAGGTCAGGGCGGGCGTCGGCGAGGTTGTGCTGCTCGTAAGGATCGTCGGCGAGGTTGAAGAGCATCTCTTTGGGGAAGAGGTGGAAGAAGTCGTGGTAGGTGCGGATGTAGAGCCAGTCGCCCCAGCGGACGGAACGCTGGCAGCCGTGGCAGCATTGGGAGAGGATGAGTTCGTCGCGGCCGGTGTCGGCGGCGTCGCGGACGCTGGGAGCAAAGCTGGCGCCGTCCCAACTGTCGCGAGGTTTTTTGGCGAGGAGTTCGGCGAGGGTGGGGAGCAGGTCGATGTTGTAATGCAGGCCGTTGTCGACGTGGCCTTGCTTCATGCCGGGCCAGCGGATGATCATGGGAATGCGGCAGGTGGGCCAGTCGGCGGAGGCGTGTTCGGCCCAAAGGCCGAGTTCGCCGAGGTTTTCGCCGTGGTCGGAGGAGACGATGATGACGAGGTCGTCGAGGACGCCGAGGGCTTCGAGTTTGTGGAGCAACTGGCCGATGTGGTCGTCGAGGTAGCGGATGCCGCAGTCGTAGCCGTCGATGCAACGGCGGAGGTCGCTCATGTTGGTGACTTTGCCGGGTTGACGCGGGTAGGCGGGCGATTCGTGGTCGTCGTACATGGCGATGTCGAGGATGCCGTGGGGGCCGACGGTTTCGCGGAGCTGGCGGTCGATTTCCTCTTGGGTGAGCCATTCGGGCAACGGGTCGTTGGCAAAGGGATTGCCGAAGCCGGCGGGCGCGCGGTAGGGCGTGTGGGGATCCCAGTAGTTGACGTGGAGGTACCAGTTGTCGTCGCGGCCTTTGCGGTCGAGCCAGTCGAGGACGGCCGGCGTGACGTCTTCGGCGGATTCCATGCCGCCCTTGCCGGTGTCGACAATTTCGCGAAAGCCGGCGTAATAGTTGAAGGTGGAATGTCGTTCGCCGAAGCCGCCGATGTAGGTGGTGTGGAGCCCGGCCTCGCGCTTGAGAAAGGCGGGAAGCGTGTCAAAACCCAAGCGGCTGGTGAAGGCGCGGTCGCGGCCCTGCGGACGGAAATCGGCGTTGAAGCCGTCGTGGTTGATGACGCCGTTGTGGATGCCGAAGGTGCCGGTCATGAGCGCGGAACGCGAGGGCAAACACGGCGCGTCGCTGGTACAAAATTTTTCGAAGCGCACGCCTTGCGCGGCGATGCGGTCGAGGTTCGGCGAGGTGTTGCGCTGGTACCCGTAACAACCGAGATGGTCGGGACGGAGCGTGTCGAGGTCGAGATAAAGGATGCGCATGATGTTGGGACTTAGGGGTTGGGAAGTTGCGTGTTACCATCGGTGCCGGCCCACGGCAACGAGGCGCGTGGCTGGCGGCCGGCGTGCAGGATTTTTCCGTCGGTGTAACCTTCGGGGCGACCGGCGAGCTCGCGGATGAGGAGGTTGCGCCAGTGCGCGGTGCGTTCGGGATTTTTCGCGCTGAGGTCGTGGAGTTCCTGCGGGTCGCGGTCGAGGTCGAAGAGCAGCTCGCGCCCGGTTTGTGAAAACCAGCAATACTTTTCGCGGCCGTCGGTGAGCCATTGGTTGGAGAGGTTGCCGTTGGGATGCTCGCCGTGGATGTGTTCGCGCGGCGCCTCGCGCAACAAGCTGTGGCCGTCGAGTCCGGGCGGGATGTCGATGCCGCAGACGTCGCAGATCGTGGGGAAAATATCACGCAATTCCGCGAGGCGGTTGTCCGTGATATTCACGCGGCCCTCGTGCATCGAACGCGGCAGACGCATGAAGAACGGCACACCCGCGCAGGCTTCCATGGGCATGGATTTGCGCACGAGGTTGTGGTCGTAAAGCATGTCGCCGTGATCGGAGACAAAGAGCACAAGCGTGTTCTCCCACAACCGGCGGTCGCCAAGCTCGATGAAGAGTCGGTTGAGCTCGTAGTCGATCTGCGAGACGAGCGCGTGGTAGGCGCGGCGCGCGCGGTCGCGGGCATGCCTGTCGTGCGGCACCGGATTCTCCGGATCGCCGATCGCAAGCTCGAAATCGACCCAGTCACCGATTGGCGGTTCGGGCAAATGGACGTTGTCGTACATGTCCCAAAACGTGCGCGGCGGATCGAGCGGCGAATGCGGACGGTGATACGACGCCTTCAAAAAAAACGGTTTTCTCGTGTCGCGGCGGCGTAAAAATTCGATGGACTTTGTCGTGACGAACGACGTTGGGTGCCAGCGTTCGTCCCACGGCCACACGCGCGCGGCGTAACCGTTGCAACCCGGCGCCGGGTCGCAAATGTCCGCACTTGGCCCAAGCCGTTCGCGCAGCCACGGCAGATAATCGTCGTAATACTCCGGGTTCGGATACTGCTGGCGTTTGTCATGCAGGAAGCCATCGTGCAGCACCACGTTGTGGAAACCCGCGAGGTTGCGCGGCGGCTGCACGTGCATCTTGCCCACGCATTGCGTGTGATACCCCGCGGCCGCGAGCACGCCCGGCAACGTCACATCATACTTCCACTCCGGCGTGGCGTCATAGCCCGTGAATCCGTGCCGCTCGTGGCGCAACCCCGTGAGCAACGTCGCGCGCGCCGCGATGCACGTCGGGCACGCCGAATAAACCCGCGTGAAATTCACGCCCCCGCGCGCGAGCTGATCCAAGTGCGGCGTGTGGACAAAGGGATTGCCATTGATCCCCAGCGCGTCGCGGCGCATCTGATCAACGACAATCAGCAAAACATTCGGACGTTCGGACATGATGGCTCCTTTAACGCATCACACTAACAAACTTGTCCGGTGACAACAAGGTCAAAACCAAGGTAATCGTATTTACTCTTGCGCTCCGTTGGGCATGAAGACATTTGTCTGTCGTGGCAGAGCATGACCTCTGCCACGACGCGCATACATTAGACATGTTCCAAAACCGAAACATGGAGGGCGAGCGTCCACGCGAGCCGCAACAGGATGGTTTCAGCAAAAACAGGCGACCATCCGATAATCAGCCGGGCGTCTTCGTGCGGCTCGCGAGGACGCTCGCCCTCCATGCACGCGACGCTGAGGGGAAGATTTTTATGTGTTTCATCTATGTTGTAGCGGCGTTACTGTGCTGCGCCTGCCCGTTATGAAGGACATTCGCAAATAACGGGAGAGGCGCAGCACAGCAGCGCCGCTACACCCGGGTGGTCTGTGATTTGAAACTCTATTTTAAGAGGTTGCCATTTGTCTGTCGTGGCAGAGCATGACCTCTGCCACGACGGACGGCAAAGACAGGTCGATTTCGGCGGTTCAAAATGAACCTGCTCTGTTTCGCGACATCGTTATGTCTTGACGCTCCGGTTTCAGAGGCGTTACAGTGACGGTGTTGTTAATCGCTTGCCAATGAGGTCACACCACCATGTTGAACAACACAAACACTCCAACTGAAACCACCCGCCGTCGCTGGCCTGGCGTCGTGCTGAGCATCATTGTTCCGGGATTCGGCCATATCCGCGCCGGAGCCTGGCGCCGGGGTGTGTTATGGATGTTCGGTCTTTACGCCGCAGCGCTGGCCTGCATGGCGTTGTTTGTGTTTCCAGGCATACCGCTGGCAATCGGATTGGCGGCTTGTGTTGCGGAAGTGCTTCTTTTCATCGTCATGTTGTGCGACAGTTTCCGACCCGGGCGGATGACGTGGCGGTTGTGGATCTTGTGGGTTGCGTTGATCGCAGGGAGCATGTGTTTGCCGAATCCGCACGAATGGCTCGGTATGACGTTTGTCATACCAAGCGACGGAATGGCACCGACCATCATAAAGGGTGATTATCTGGCGGCTGAACGCTTGAGCTACCGATTTCAAAAACCGAAACGGGGAGATGTCATTGTTTTTTTCGGAGCGGGCATTCCCGCACTAAATAATAAAGGAAACTATTTCGTTCAACGTCTGGTCGGACTGCCCGGCGATCTGATCACCATTGAAAAAGGTTGGCTTTTTCTTAACGGCAAACGGCTGACAGAAAAAGGCGCCATTCAGAAGGACGGCGATTCGTTTGTCGTGGGCGACGATGAATATTTTGTGTTGGGAGACAACTCGGCGCATAGTTTCGATAGCCGTTACTGGGGCGGAATGCCGGCCAGCAATCTGTTTGGAAAGGCGACGAAAATTTATTTTCCATTCCGCCGGATGGGAAGCGTTCGATAACGTCTGTCGTGGCAGAGCATGACCTCTGCCACGACGCGGTTTTATGCTTTGCAGTTGGGCAGGAAGGCGCCGATGGTGGCGAGGCGTTTTTGTAACGCGGGGATGTCGACGGCGCGTGTGGCCGCGAGGTTGGCCTGCACGGCCATTGCCGCCGCGACGCCCGCGGCCTGGCCGGTGATGAAGCAGCCGGGCATGACGCGCAGGGAGCTGAGCATCGTGCGGTCGCAACTCACGCAACGACCCGCGACGTAAACGTTTTCGAGTTGCTTCGGCGTGAGCGCGCGATAGGGAATGCCGTAGCTTTCGCCGTCCTTGTAATACGAGGCCTGATAACTTTTCCAAAACGCGTCGAAGTGCGCGGTACCGGGCTTTGAGGCGTGCATGTCGGCGGGATACGCGTAGCGGCCGATCTCGTCGTCAAAGGTTGCGCGCGCGTTGAAGTCCGCGGCGGTCATTTGGTAGTCGCACGTGATGCGGCGCGATTCGCGGATGCCGAGCAACGTCGCGGTGCCGAGCAACTCCATGTGCTCGTAACCCTTCATGATTGTCTGATAAAATTTGTGATAGGGGCCGAGCAAACGGCGACCCTCAATCATCGCGCGCGTGAGCGATTGTTCGTCCGTGCCGTCGACGCCAAACGTGTGGCCGACGTTGCCGCCGCCGGTTGTGCGGCCCACGCGCCAAATGCCCGGCAAATGTGGATCCTGGATTTGCAAAACGCCCTGCTTCAATCCCTCCGGCACCATAGCCTGGGCCCAGAGTTTCGAGGCGCGCGCGACCGGCCAGTCGATGTTCGCCCAAAGCGAGCAGAGCGTGCCGGGCATCATGTTGCCCTCGGCGTCGCCCTTTTCAAAATCCGCGCCCGCCATCACCGCGAGGTCGCCGTCGCCCGTGGCGTCGATGAAAAATTTCGCCGCGATGGCGAAGACGCCGCTCTTCGCCGAGCAGATCGCGTGCGTGACGCGGCCCGCCTGTTGTTGCACGCCGATGAGTTGCGTGAAGAGCGAAAGTTTCACGCCCGCATCGAGCGCCATGTTGTCGTAAAGCCGCTTGAGCGTCTCCGCGTGAATCGTGCATTGTTTTTTCGGATCCTGTGCGTCAAACTCCGGCCCGCACCCGTCCATTTTCGACAGCGTGTCGTAGACCTCGCGGCCAAATCCGCCGGCCAGGAAATTCACGCCGTCGGCAAACTGCATGAAGGCCGGAATCAATCCCGACGTGCCCATGCCGCCGAGGCTGCCCGTGCCCTCCGCGAGGAAGACGCGCGCACCCTGCCGCGCCGCCATCACCGCCGCCGCGAGTCCCGCGGGACCGCCGCCGGCCACAAAGACGTCGACCTGCTCGCGCACGGGAAGCTCATGTTGCCAAACCAGTTTCTCAGAGGATTTATTCATGGGCAAAATTTTACCATACGCCCATTCCGCCTGCAAACGCCGCGCGCGTCACGATTCTTCTTTCAAACCCCCTGCGATCCGGTTAAACTTTTCTCCCGTCAGCCGCGAAAAAAATTTGCGGACGCCTCAACCAAGGAAGATCGAAATGGCCAAGAAACCCGTAATCGCCGTGCAAATGTACACCGTGCGTGATTTTCTCGCGACTCCCGCCGAGGTCGCCAAGACCCTGGCGCGGCTGAAGGAAATTGGTTATGACGCCGTCGAAGGCGCGGCCGGATGCATGGATCCCGCCGACTTCCGCGCCGCCGCGCGCAAGGCCGGCATCGAGCCGATCGGCACCGGCACCGGCCTCGATGAGCTGCGCAACAACATGCCGGCGTTGATCGCCCGCTGCCGCGCGCTGGGCATCAAGTACGTCATGATCGGCAGCGTCCCGCGCGACCAGTTTACGAGCGTCGCGGATTGGAAGAAACTCTTCAAGGAACTCGACGCGCACGCCGCGTGCCTCGCCCGCG
The DNA here is from genome assembly GCA_031550185.1 of Kiritimatiellia bacterium. Taxonomy (GTDB): domain Bacteria; phylum Verrucomicrobiota; class Kiritimatiellia; order RFP12; family JAVBOU01; genus JAVBOU01. The sequence goes on from JAVBOU010000033.1 coordinate 11,006, forward strand.
AAGGCATCGTCCTGCAATACCACAACCACATGTTTGAGTTCGAAAAAATCGGCGTCAAAAAAGGCGCCGGCGGCCAGACCATTCTCGACATGATGTACGCCAACACCAAGACGCTCCACGCCGAGCTCGACTGCGGCTGGATCGCGCGCGGCGGACACAATCCCGTCACGTGGGTCAAGAAGCTGAAGGGCCGCCTGGATCAGGTGCATCTCAAGGATTGGGGCGTCCTCAACGATCAGCCCGTGTGGCGCGCGCTCGGCGAGGGCGGCATCGAATGGCCCGACGTCATCAAGGCCTGCAAATCCTCCGGCACGCAGTACTACATCGTCGAGCAGGACGCCTGCCCCGTCACCGGCGATCCCTTCCTCAGCCTGGCTGTCAGCCGCGCGTACCTCAAGACAATTCTCGGTTAATCCGGCGACAAAATGCCAAAGCCCGCCAACATTCTCTTCATCACTTCCGACCAGCAGCATTGGAGCGCGCTTGGCTTTTTGAATCCCGAAGTGCGCACGCCAAACCTCGACCGCCTCGCCCAGCGCGGCACCTGGTTTTCGCGTGCGTACACCGTCAACCCGACTTGCACGCCCACGCGGTGCAGTTGGATTTCCGGCACCTATCCCAGCCAGCACGGCGCGTACAGCCTTGGCACAAAAATGGCCGAGGATGTGCCGACCGTCAACGGCGAATTTGTCCGGGGCAACTTCCGCACCGCGCTCATTGGCAAGGCGCATTTTCAACCGTTGCGCCAGACGCCGGAGTACACCTCGCTCGAAGCTTACCCCGTTTTACACGACCTCGATTTTTGGCACAATTTCACCGGCCCCTTCTACGGCTTCGACCACGTCGAGCTCGCGCGCAACCACACCGACGAGCCGCACGTCGGCCAGCACTACGCGCTCTGGATGGAGTCCAAGGGCTACGCCAACTGGCGAAATTATTTTTGCCCCAACTACGCCGAATACCGCCACCCGGATGACAAATTCAACGACTCCACGCACGTCCATCCCAAGCCCGGCGAAGCGTGGCGCATCCCCGAGGAAATCCACTACAACGCCTGGATCGCCGAACGCACCAACGCCATGCTCGACGAATATCACGCCAACGGCCAAAACTTTTTTCTCTGGGCCAGCTTCTTTGATCCGCATCCCGCGTACATGGCGCCCGAACCCTACGCCTCGATGTACGACCCCGCGGTCGTCACCGTGCCCGAACACACCCCCGGCGAGTTCGACGACAAGCCGCCGCATTTCGCCATGACCCAGCAGGCGAATCCCGACTTTTCCGCCTATCACAACGATCCCGGCGGCAACCACCTCCACGGCGCCCATTCCCACCTCAGCCCCCGCGACACCAAGGCCAAAAACATTGCCGCCATGTACGGCATGATGACCATGCTCGACGCCTACATCGGCAAGATACTCGACCACCTCGACGCCCTCGGCCTCAGCGACAACACCCTCATCGTCTTCACCACCGACCACGGCGATTTTTACGGTCAGCACGGTCTCACTCACAAGGCCATGCACCACTACGAAGACCTGTTGCGCGTGCCGCTCATCGCCGTGCTTCCCGGCCAGATTCCCGTTGGCCGCGCGTGCGACGAACTCCAATCCACCGTCGACCTCGCGCCGACCTTTTTAAGCTTTGCCGGCCTGCCCGTTCCCCGCTGGATGACCGGCCTCGACCGCGCCCAAAACTGGCGCGGCGACAGCTCCTGCGCGCGCCGCCACGTCATCGTCGAGAACCATCACAATCCCACCACCTTTCATCTCGAAACCCTCGTTACCCGGCGTTACAAAATCACCGTCTATCGCAACGCCGACCATGGCGAACTCTACGACCTCGAAACCGATCCCGCCGAGCTCATCAACCTCTGGGATCATCCCGCGCATCTCCAACTCAAGCAGGAACTTCTCCTCGAATTTCTGCAGGCCCGCATGGAAACCCAACCCATGCCCATGCCTCGCATCTACGGCGCGTGACGAAAGGTAAGGCAGACGACGCGAAGCACACCGCAGGTCTTCTTGTCTGTCGCTGGTGTCATGCCGCAGACAGGGACAGACACAGATGTCTGTCTTACACTATAGTGCTTTTGCATAACATCGGAACACCTCTCGTGAACGTTTTCGTAATGCACTCGGTTTCAGGCTGTGTGGGGTGGGGCGACCTCTGCCACGCCACAACGGCATCTTGACTACCTCGGAGAGGTTGGAGAGATGTGTACCAATGTCGATCAAATCCACTATATAACGCGGTTTCGTGTAACATTGCGACATTCCTGTTGACTGCCGTCTCCAGCACCGCCGGTTCTTTGCAAACGGTTTGAGGAAGGCTGAAACAGGCTGAAAAACGCTGAAACGGCTTGAACGGCGCGGGGTTTTGAAGGAACGGCGGGAGGCGTGCCGGTTTGAGGAAGTTGGTGGGCGAAAAGCGGGGTTTTGCGGCGGTTTGAGGAGGTTTCGGGCACGAAAAAGCCCGCGGCAGGGGGACTGCGGCGGGCTTGCATGGGGTTGGCAGGAGGGTTATTCCGGGGTGGTGACGGCGGGGTCAATGGCGGCGAAGTCGAGGAGGATGTTGTCGAAGTCGTCGTCGCGGCTGGTTTTGGTTTCGCAGTAGATGTAAGTCCTGCCGGTCTTGGCAAACTGGCTTTCCCTGAGCAGTTCCATGGCCTGGACCCACTTGGGATGCTTGATCGCCAGGCGGGTGAGGGAGAGGATTTTTGACCGCGAGAGCAGGCCGGCGGCGGAGGGTTGGAAGGCGGCCTTGATGAGGGTGGCGACGTCGGTGTGGCCGGTGGCCTTGGTAAGCTCGTCGAGGTACTCGAAGATGAGGGTCTGGGATTCCTTGAAGCGGTGGTCGAACTCGATGGCGGTGCGGGCGTCGAGGCGGATGCGGATGAGGCCGTCGAAACTTTGGAACTGGAAGTTGCCGGTTTTGTCGGGGCCGCGCAGTTTGTGGATGTCGGCGAGGGTGTCGGCCTTGACCTTGGCGAGGTAGTCCTGCGCCTTACTGAAGCGCGCGAGGATGCGGCGGGCGGTCTTGTCGCGCGCGAGGTCGAAGGGTTTGACGTACTGGACGGGGACGGATTAGCCCTGGGCGTCGGTCATGGTTTTGGATGGTTTTTCCATTTCAGCGGTCTCCTTGGAGAGGTCCTTGATTTTGTCATGCGCCTGGACGAAATGATCCCAGCTCAACTCTTTCCTTTGCGCGGCCGCCAGGTTGCCCGCCATTTGCAGGAAGACGATGTACTGCTTGAGGCCGGACTGCTTGAGCATCGTGGTGATGATGTCCTTGGCGGTGTCCTCGGGGGGCGGCAAGCCGAACGCCTTGGCGATCTTGGTGACATCGGCCCTGGGCGGGACCTCGGGGAGCTGCAGCTCGAAAATGCCGCGCCGCCGGAACTGCTCCAACACGGGCGACTGCCTGCCGTTCTTCAGCTCGCTCTGGAAAATCTCCGTCCCGCTGAACACGATGCCGCAGTCGGTGTTGTCGTAAATCTGCCGCAGCCACTCCACGATCCGCACGGCCGAACTCTGCCCGGAGGTGATGAACGGGCGGTGGATTTCGTCGACGATCAGCAGCATCTTGTCGTCGATCGCGTCCAGGATGCGGCGCTTGAGCGTGTTCACGTCGAGCCGCGGGGAAATGTAGCACGCCGACGCCACCTCGCGCTGCACATCCGCGAGCGTGGCCGCGGCTGGGATCTCGATGTACTTGGTCTGGCCGTGGTTGTTGCGCCGCGCGAACTCCTTCAGACAGGTCGTCTTCCCGATTTGCGACTTCCCGTAAATGAACGCCGGCAACTGCATGACCAGGGCGTGGCGGCACACCTGCTCCACCCTCGACCAGGTGCTGGACTCGACGAAGCCAATCTTCCGCCGTGTCCCGCGCGCGTCGGCGAGGGCGTGGAATTTCCTCACCGCCTCCACCAGCCCGTCATACTTCGCCCCGTAACGTCCCGCGAACATGCGGTGGACCGTCGTGGCGTCCTTGCCAACGGCCTTTCCCGCGTCCTCGAGGTTCCAGCCGTTGTCCATGGCGTACGCGTAAAACCACCAGACCTCCGCGCGCGCGCCCTCCGTCAGCTCCCCGTCCTGGACCAGGCGGTCAAGCGCCGTCTTGACCGTGTCGCCCGGGAGGTTGATGCGTTGGGTGTTGATTGTCTCTTCCATGTCATTCACTCCTTGGTTAAAGCAAGTCGTCCCAACTTGCCGTTGTTCCTGTCTCGTCAACATCCGGCGCACCCGCGCCGGCAAGTTCGTCCAGGGAAATGTCGTCGGCATCCGCCGCCTCATGCTTCGCGCCGGACAAATCATCCAGGCTCACATCCTCAATCGCCCTTCGCCGTTCTTCGCTGATCGCCGCGCCCTCCGTCAACCGGCGCGCCTCCTCCGCCGCACCGGCGCGGAGCAGCCCCGTGTTGTGCGCCATGTCGTCGGCCTGCCTCAGCGCCGCCGGCCGACTCCGCCGTTTCTGCGGCGCCAACGCCTCCTCGAACGCCTTGCGCGTCTCCGCGATCCGCGCCTTCACCGCCGCGTCGTCCCCGCGGTCAACCTGCTCCGCCCGCTCACACTTGCCGACATACTTCCCGTCCGTCTCGGAGACAAACACCACCCGCGGGTCGAACGGATTCACCAGCCAGCGATACTTCCGTCCCTCCTTCAGCTCCACCCGCGCCCCGTCCGGACCCGTGCAGGCCGCGACGCGGTAAAACGACCTCACGCCGTTTGCAATGAAAACAATCTCAGCCGGCGGGCACTTCCGCTCCTCGGCGAGCGGCGCGCAAATCATGGCCGCGGCATAATCCGGCAACCGCACCAAATCCGCCTGCCCCGCCTCCCACGCCTCACGGCGCGACATCCTCACCACGCGGCTGTTGCCCTCCTGCTGGATCAGCGGCGCCAACAGCTTTTGCTGTTCCTCCGGCAGTCCGGCAAATTCCGCCTCGCCCTTCCACGCCTCCCCGGGGAGCGCGCGCCACTGCCGGATCATGCGCTTTTCCCAGCCCTCCAGTTCATGGTCGCGCGTGTCAAAAATCTGGCCGTACACCACATCCACCACATCGTGGAACGTCTCGAAATCCAGCACGGGAAACTTCAGCCTGTCCGACAGCTCCTCCGGCAGCATCTCCCGCGCCGCCAGCATCTTGTCAACCGTGTTGCACAGCGCGTCAAAGTCCTCCGGCTTGTCCACGCGGCTGTTGCTCCCCATGTAGCTCGGCAACATGTCCAGGCGGTTTTGGATGAGGTTGTGCGCGCCCTCGATGTGCGCCTTGTGGTCCGGGTTGCCCTTGCGGTCATACCCCCACTTCCCATACGGCACGATGCGGTCCACGCCGCTCCGGCTCACGCGGATCCTGTTCCCCGACAACTCCATCAGCACGATTTCAAGCCACGGCGGAATTGAGGCCGCGCCGCCCTCAACCACGAAAACGCAGCCGTCCTTGTGGTAGCCGACATGGCATCCCACGTGCGCGACCGTCAACAGCATGTCCGCCTGCGTCAGATTCTTGCGCTTCCCGTCAACGTCCTCGCGCCGTTGTTTGATGCCATACACCGGCTTGTAATCCGACGACGCGTCAATCACGCTCAACTCCAGCGGGCGTATCGTCTTGCGGTATCCCTTCGTGATGGTGATGTGGTTGTGCCACATGTCGTCAAACTCATACCGCGCGCCAACCGGCAGGTCTACGCGCGTCGTGCGCACCCGCTCCGAAAACTTCCGCGCCGCGTGCCGGCCATGCCGCGCCACCGCCGTCTCGATCGCCCTCGGCTTGTGGCGCATCAGGTTGTGATAGCTCCATCCCGGCGGCAGCGGCATGTCCGCCGGCGGCGCCTTCCCCATCTCACGCCACGCCATCTCCGAGCTCGGCCAGAACTTTTTCCAGTCCACGTCCCCGATCATCTCCCCCGCCCGATATTTTCCCACCAGCTCCAGCCATGCCGACATGAAGCTCCGCTTGTGGCGGTCGCAGCACGCCCGCCACCACTCGATCACCGCCTCCGTCACCCACACGCTCGCCACTTCCCGCTCCGGCGCCTTCGCATGGTTGATCAACTCCCTCCAATCATTTTTCTTTCGATACTTATACCACTTCCGCTCCAGCTGCTTCAGGCTCCATCCCCGGCGGTGCATGTTCCGCGCCGCCACTTCCGCCAGATAGGCGCGGGGGCGGCGCGCTCCCGCCGCCGCCCGCATCACCTCCAGCAATTCCAAAACCTCCCACTTCTCTGCGTCCGGCAGTTTGGAAAATTTTGGCATGTCAAAATGCGGAATGCCCGTGCTCGTCACCAACGTTCCCATGTCACGCCTCCTTGCGTTTCTTAAAAATGACGCCCGCTCGTCGCCCGTCGCACTCCCGCATCACGCGCAGGCACACCGCCGCCACCTGCGCGAGCTCCGTTTTCGCGTGCGCGTAATCGCCCAGCGCCAGCGCCTCCAGCGCCTCGTACACCTCGCACAGCAGGATGTTCCCCGCCGTGTGGCAGCCCCGCGCCGCCTCCTCCCGGCGGACGCGGCGCAACCCATCCAGCAGCGCGCGCGCCGCGGCCGCCGTGGCCGCGTCCAGCAGCGCGTCGCAAAAATGCGGATACTTTTTCCGCGCGTGCTCCAGCTCCTTTACGATAAGCCCACCCTCCTCACCGCGCTCGTCACCTGGCTCGGCGTGCGCACCCACGCCGACCCTGCCGCTCGCCACGCTCGACGGCACCTTCATGTACAACGGCGGCCGCTTTTCCAAGACCCGCACCTCGCTCGACGTCAAGACCATGGACATGCTGGAGGGCCGCAAGTCCATCGGCGTCGAGCAGTCCGAAACATACTGCGCCATCGCCTCCCGGCGACTCGCGGAAGCATTCGCGAAGACAACACCACCGCCGCCAAGGCGAAGGAAGCCCCTTGAACACCGGTTGCCAGGCATCCGCATGGGCATTGCATGACACCTGCAAACATAAAACAACCCAGTCGCAAGGAGCCATCCCGGCGGCCGGGTTCTACCTCACTTCCTCAAACCTATGCAACACTTCTTTAAACCGTTTGCAAAATAGCGCCGCAGGTGCGTAACAACAGTAACCGTCGGTGGAGCGAAGCGGAACCGGCGGAAAGGCACCACACTATTTATCAACCCCGGAGGGGTTGAACAAAATACGGTGAACATACGCGTTGACTTCAACATCCCGGCTGTGTTCAGCCCCTCCGGGCTGATGTGCAAGGTGCGGCTTTCCGCCGGTTCCGCACTCGCGTTGCTCGCGCTCCACCGACGGTTACTGTTGTTACGCACCTTCGGCGCTATCAGATTTTGTGTCGTAATGTCGTGCACAAATACTTTAAAGCTCAATATGTCGACTTTCCATATCGCATGGCGCGGGATTCCGTGCGGTCCTTCAAAATCTCCCACGTGCCACTCACACCCGCGGGCCACAATCGCGAGGCAACAGGGATTTCAATTTGATCCTGTTCGTCGGCGGGAAGGTCGCTGAAAAAATCAAGACCGGTGAGGCGTTCGATGTCGCGGACAGACGTCAGATATTTGCGCGGGTGTTCGTTGCGCGGCGCGTTTTGCGGGAAGAGCAAAGCGCAGACGCGCAACTGGTCGCCGTTGTTGGCGATGATGATGTGATAAAAACCGGCGGGGATCGAGATGCCGGATGGAAGCCTGTTTTTGGCGGACCTTTCGGGCAGCGCGCCGATGATCACCCAGACCGGATAACGTTGCGCGTAGACTGCGGCGATGCGGTGCTCCACGTCGCGCCACGCTCCTTGGTTGAGGCTCGGACGTTGCGGGCAGATGTTGGACGTTAAAAAAGTTTCCTGCTGCGCGGCGGCGCCGTAGCGCGTGGCCATGGCGAAGTTCGGCGCCATGTGGCCGCGGTCGTAACCGGAATTCGTGTAGTCGTCGTGCTTCGGGGATTTTACCGCGGGATCGGGGTTGAAGCGTTGGGGCCGCGGCGGCGAGGCGAGCGAATCCACGGGATTGAGCATGTAGGCGACCCAGTAAGGATGACGGTCGGCGGGTGAATAGGCAATCGAAAAACCGGTCTTTGTCAGCGGGATGAGACGCGCCGGCGCGGCGATGGCGTTTATTTTGCACGCTATTGGCGGCGCGCCGAAAAAGGGTATTCCGGCGTGGAATCCGGCGGGCGTGGCAATGGCGACATCGTGCCCCGTGAGGCCGAGGCTGTCCGTGTACTCCGCGAAGCCGTTGCCCGCGCCTTCAACGAGTTTGAGGAGAACGGGCGGCAACTTCCGCCCCATTTCCTTCTGCCACGCTGACGGCTGGTGGACGTACCAATTCGATCCCATCGCGAAGAGCAGGATGAGCAGGAGACAGACAAAGAGGATGCGACGCAAAATGCGCCGGAAAGACCTGCGTTTTTTCATGGCAAACAACAGGGACAGAATAGCGGATTAGCGCGCACGTGGCCAATCAAAAGTTGCCGTCCAAAATCTTTCGTGGCGTGGCAGCGCCTCTGCCACGCCACGAAGGATTGCGATGATCATCACGCCTCGAGCATCCAGAGAATGCTCGTCACGCCGCGCGGGTAATACTTGCTGCCGCGGGCAATGCCGTTGACCATCTGGTCGCTCCACGCGTAATAAATGTTTTCGGGATCGAGCAGCCAGCTCATGTGCGCGAGGTCGGCCTTGGCGTGAAGCGCGGGTTGCGCGTGACCGAAGATGTGGCGGCTGATGAACTGGCAGAGGTAGATTTTGCTCAGCCAGGAGTTGTCGCTGCTGGAGGAGAGTTTCCAGCCGCCATCGGCGAAAAGACAGACGCCGGGTTTGAGCACGCGCTTGATGTGCTGTTGCAACGTGTCGATCAAGTCGGCGAACGGCCCTTCGGCGCCGAGCAGATAATAGAAGCCGCAGAACCACGGGAAGATGACGCCCTCGACCACGGGAATCAGGCGGCTCTCGACGCCCTCGAACGCGACCGCGGGCAGCGTGCCGTCCTCGCACTCCGCGCCGACGATCGTGTCCGCGCAACGCAACGCCTGCGCGTGCATGTCCTGCGCGACCGCGGCGTCACCAACGGCGTTGAAAAGCTCGGCCATGACGGCGTACGCGGCCCAGTCCTTCACCGCGAGATAGAGGTTGTTGCGCGACTGGCCGAGCGACGTGTCGAGGCTGTCGTAGGTCGTGATTTCCGCGCCGCTGCCGCAGCGCGCGCCCTCGAAACTCATGATGCCGTTGCGCAACGCAGGGTTCGGATTGTCGCGCTGGCAGAGGCTGTCGAAGCACGCGATAAACATCGTCCGCATCTTCGTGAACCATGCGCGGTCGCCCGTCTTCGCCACGTAGCTCGCGGCACACAACACCCAGTTCGTCAGCTCCTCGTGCGACATGTACGAAAAGCAGCCGTCGAGGTTCGGCCGCTCGTACGATGAGTGTCCCGGCGGCATGAAGTTGTTCATCACGCCCATGTCGTGCGTGAACGCGATGCCGCCCTGGTACTCCGTCGCCGCGCCGTGCTTGCGCACCGCGTCGTGGTACGCGTAGCGCACGGCGAAAAGCTCCATCGTGTTGCGCACCGTCCACGGGTTCATCAGCAACTCGAAGAACACCATGTCCGCCGTCAGATCCAGCGTGTTCATCATGCGGTACTCGCCCTCGTTCACGACCCAGAGCGGGCGGTCGTCCACGCGCAGACACTGCGTGCTTCCATAGTAGCTCCGCAACGCGTGCGCAAACTGAAACCGCCGCGTCGGCGGCAGATTCGCCGGCTTGAAGCGCCTCACGGTTTGCGCCGTCTCCGCCAAAATCGCCCCGCGCTCCCGCAACGCCGTCTCCGCCACCTCCTCCACGCTCTTGAACCAGTGTGTGTAATAATACGACGCCGCAATCCCCGATGTCACAATCCCGCCGTGATAGAACGCCAGCGCGAAAATAAACGTCTTTGTTTTTCCTGCCGGCACCTCGCACACCACCAGGCCGACATCACCCAGCGAAAACATTTCGCGCCGTTCCATTTGCGTCATCACATGCTCAAACGAAAATCCCGCCATCGCGTGCGCGTCGCGGCGGTTCGCGCAGACCAGCGCGCACTTTGTGCCGAGCGCGATGCCCGGATGCGGCTCCGTCGCACACTCCGTCGGAATGATGCGCCGCATCTTCGCCAGCGGCTCGTTTCCGCGGAAGCCGAAGAACGCGCGCCGCATTCGCTTGCCCTTTGTGTTGTCAATCGTCAGCTCCGCGAAGACCGCCGGCATCAGCGCGCGCCGCGCCGCCGCGTCATGCTCCGCGCAACCCGGCTCCGGCAGTGGCAGCCACGGCGAAAAAATCGTGAAGCTCAAATCGCCCGCCTCCCATTTGTCCTCCGTCGCCGAAAACGTCCGCGTGATCGCCGCGTCCTTGAAGGCCGAGAGCAGCACGCGCTTGTTCTTCCCGCTGCGCAGCGTGTAGCGTTCCGCGTCGCCGCCGCCCTCCTCATAAAATGGCAGCGCCTCGAACGCCCCGCTCGTTGCGGTTTCCACGCCCACATACACGCTTTGATTCGCCGGTCCGCCGAGCTCCAGTCCGAATCCTCCCTTCGCCCCCTTGCATCCCAGTGTGAACGACGCAAACGCACCGGCCGGCGAATGGTGCGCATTGAAAAACGCCTCATCAAAATGTGCCATATAAGAGCCTCCTGTCAGGATGAAACAATCGGCGGAGCAATGATGTCCGTCGGAAACCGCATCCCATTATACACGTCCGTTTACGCGATGCAAAGAAGGAATGGCGCAGGCAGGGCAAAAGCACTTACTTTTTTTGCACGCAATTCCTATCACTTCACGTTGATGCCGACATAACGGGCACATCCCGTCCCTAGCGGGACGGATCATTTGTTACGTTCGTTTTCTACCAACATGTCGTCCCTCCGGGACGATGGCGCAAGATGTTTGATGATGGTTTTGCCTCTGTTTTTGACACGCCTTTATGCGTCCCGTCGGGACGCGATGTCGGTAGAAACGCATCTCAAAAAAATCACCGTCCCGGAGGGACGGGATGTGCGCGGAGGGTGATGAAAAGGATTTGTAAAAAAGTAAGCGCTTTTGCCGTGTGGCGCAGTGCAATTCCGGCGCTCAAAAAAACAAATCGCGCTCGCCCGCGCAGATGCGGTCGTAGGCGGTTTTGACGGTGGGATAAAACGCCGGCAGCGTGGTTTCGATTTCGTGCAATTCCCGTTGCAACACCGGCTCGCAGCGCGCGCGCGTTTTTTCACCCGCAAAATCGTCGAGCCATTCGCGGAAGGTGAGTACCGCGTTGACCTTGCAAAACTTGCCCTCCTTGCCGGTCTTCAGCGCGTCCATGATGCAGCCGCCCGTGCGTCCGCAACGGTAGCCCGCAGTGCAAAACGACGTGATGATGCCGCGCGTGGCGAGATGACCGATGACCTCCTCCAGCGAACGGTTGTCCGCGAGGATGAACTGCTGCTTGTCGCTGACCTGGTCGCCGATGTTCCGCGAATCGCTGTAACCCTTGATCGCGATGTTGCTACTCGCGTCCATTTGCGTGATGCCGCAGTTGACCGTGCGATTGCGCATGGCGGGCGACTCGCGGCACGTGATGATCATGCCCGTGTACGGCACGGCCAGGCGCGTGATCATGACGATGCGCTGAAAGTCCTCGTCCGGCACGAGCCACGGCGACGTGCTCGGTAAATCCGTTCCGCTCGCCGGCTCCATGCGCGGGAACGAAATCGTGTGCGGCCCGATGTTGAAGCGCGCCTCCAGCTCGCGCGCGTGCGCCACCATCGCGAGCAGCTCAAACCGCCAGTCGTACAGCCCGAAGAGCACGCCCATGCCGACGTCGTCCACGCCCGCCTCGAGCGCGCGGTGAAACGCCGTTGTGCGCCAGTCGTAATTGCCCTTCACCGTGTCCGCCGGATGCAGCCTGCGGTACGTCTCGCGGTGATACGTCTCCTGAAAAACCTGAAACGTCCCGATGCCGACCTTCTTCAGCGTGCGCAAGTCGTCGATCGGCAATGGCGCGGCGTTCACGTTGACGCGGCGAATCCCCACGCGTCCGCCGCCCGGCGATAGCATCTCCTCCTTGTACACGGTTTCGATCGTCTCCGCGATGTAATCCGTCGACGTGCGCGGATGCTCGCCGTAGACCGCGATCAACCGTTTGTGGCCGATCTTTCCCGCGAGCACGCGCACCTCTTCGCGCACCTCGTCCATCGTCAACATGCGGCGTTTCTGATCCGTGTTGTCCGCGCAAAACCCGCAGTACGCGCAGCGGTTCACGCACAAATTGCTCATGTACAGCGGCGCGAACATCACGATGCGATGGTCGTACACCGCCTGCTTCACCGCCAGCGCCGTGGCCTCCATTTCCGCGAGCAACTCCGGATCGCGCACTGCCATCAGCGCCGCGACCTCCTCCAAATTCAACGTCTCAATCTTCCGCGATTTCGCCAGAATTTCGCGCACATACGCCGTGTCAACACCCCGCGTTGTGCCACGGCTCAACGCGTTTGCGATCGTTGCCTCGTCGATAAAATGCCGCCCGTTCGGAAGATAGCGATCAATCTCCTCCTGCCGGATAAACTGCCGCTTGTACGTTGCCACATCCATCATCACTCACTCCTGTTTTCAAACGTTAAAAGTCTGGCGTGGCAGAGCCCGACCTCTGCCACGCGGTCATGTCGCCAAATGGTTTCAACGCGCGCTCCAGCACGCCCTGCGCGTACGCGATGCACACGCCGTAATTCGTGATCGCCACGCCGCGCTCCAGCGCGTGCGACACGCGGCGGCGAATCTGTTCCGCCGTGGCCATGCAGCCGCCGCAATGCACAATCAGCGCGTAGCGTTGCGCGTCGTCCGCAAAATCGCGGCCCGCCACCATGTCAAATTCCAGCGCCTTGCCAGTCACGCGCTTCAACAACTTTGGAATCTTCACGCGGCCAATGTCCTCCTCGCCCGCGTGGTGCGAGCAGACCTCTGCCACCAGCACGCGGTCGCCGTCGCGCAACGTCGCGATCGCCGCCGCGCCCGCCACCATGTCCGCGAGTCCGCCCTTCATGCGCGCCATCAAAATCGAGTACGTCGTGCACGCGATGTCCTCCGGCAAAACCGCCATCACCTTTTCCACCACCTGTGAATCGCACACCACCAAATCCGGCGCAGACTTCAAACCCGCGAGCGCGTCGGCAAACCCCATTTCCGTCACGACCACATTGCGGTAATCCGCGTCCAGCGCGTTGCGCAGCGTCATCACCTGCGGTAAAATCAAACGCCCTTTCGGCGCCTGCGAATCAATCGGCACCACGTGCATCACCCAGCCGTTCGGCGGCACAATGCCATCCAGAATATGTTCGACGCGCGACAACGCGGGACGCAACGCCGCAATCGCGGATTTGAATTGCTCGAGAAACGCGTCGCGCGCATTCGGGTCGCACGCGTTCACCGCGATCGTGGCAACGCCCGACCTCTGCCACGCGGCGCAAAATTTTTCAGATGCGGGAAAGCGGTCGGCTTGCGTGGCGACAATGAAAAAAGCTTTTTTGCTTTGCGCGAGAAATTCAAGCAACGCCGCGTCCGGTTCGTTGGTGGTCGCGGTCGTGACAGCGATGACGATGTCGGCGCGCTCAACCGCCTTTTGCGTGGCACGCCTGCGCTCCTGCCACAACGCGGTGTCGTCGTCGAAGCCCGCGGTGTCGAGAAACACGACGCGACCAAACGGCCGCAATTCCATGGTCTTTTCGACAACGTCAGTGGTGGTGCCCGGCACGGGCGACGCGATCGCCACGTGTTGCCCGGCGATCAAATTCAGCAGGGTCGATTTCCCCGCGTTCACGCGCCCGACGATGGCCAGCGTCAGGCATTCAGATTTGGGTGTGTTCAGCATGTTCATCCTTGAGGTCAGAGAGCAACGCTCTCCTTGCCGCAGACGGAACATAGAATATCAGATTGGGCGGACAAAGGCAAAAGGTAGGCGTGTCATTGGTGTGCTGCCCCTCGTCCCCACTCATTTTCAACATCGCGTGCATGGAGGGCGAGCGTCCTCGCGAGCCGCACGAAGAGGCCCGGTTGATTTGTCGAACAGTCGCAAATTTTTTGCCAAAGCCATCCCGT
>JAVBOU010000173.1:0-23075 GCA_031550185.1 Kiritimatiellia bacterium
CGCCCCTCCGGCTAAAATAATTCCCGAATTTACTATTTTCCCCGTTCCGCCCCGAAAGCTCGTTTTTCCCTTGCCCAGTCTACCGTTTTCAACCACTTTCCACCAAAATCCCGTTTCCCGGATTCCATTGGTAAAACGTCAACCCGTCGTTCGATGGCGCGCAACCCCACCCCCTCCATGTCATGTTGCAGGGCAGACTCCTTCAACTTGGGATCCACACGCCGATGATCGATCTCGCCGCATGTTTTCCGGCAGTCCCGGCATATCCAACGTTGATGTCCGTGACGGCTTTTGCCATTTTTAACAACGTGTTCGTTTCCACAATGTGTGCAGTACATGCCGGGATAATCGCACAACCAAAATTTATGTCAATGCCTGTTTAGCAATCCCAAAGGTTCATCGTCATCTCAACACGCGCACCGACGCGACGATTTCATCCAGCGTCCGCGGCGTGCGTTCATCCGACTCCGCGACCATTCTTTCAAGCGCATCCGGCGGAAACCAATTCAACGCGTAAGCCTTGCGCGCGACAGGATGCGGACGCAACGCGCAGAGCTTTTTGAAAAACCGGTCGGACGCCTGCGGATCCTGTCCGCGCGGAATCGCGCCGCCCAGCAACAACGCGGCCACACGCAGATCCACATCGTCCGCAAGCTCTGCGGCGCGCATCGCGAAATCCATCGCCCGTCCGATGTGGTCGCGCCGCCTGGGATACCGCACCTCGCCGCAAATGTAATTCCAATCCGCGGAAACGAGTTTCGCCAGATTGTACAAGGCCGTTGCGCGCGTGTCATGGCTCAGGGTTTCGTCGTCGCCCGTTGTCAGCAAGTTTCGATATGCGTGAAAAAATTTCGTCTCTTCCGCCTCCCACGCCTTACGTCGTTCGCGCTCCTGACGTTCCGCCTCCTCACGTCCGATCCGCTTCTGAATGGCCGCATTCAAATCCGGATCATTGCGCGTGGCCGCATAACGCGTCAGCTCATCCAGCGGAGCAAAACGATCCGCGACAATCAACGCGTCCGCCGTGAATCCCGCCTGTTCAAACGCATACAACGCCTCCATCATGTCGCCCTGCTCCACCAGAACAACGCCCAGATTTCCCTGCACCAGTTGTGGAAATGTGTACGACGTAAATTCATGCCCGTAGTTCGCCCAGCCGCGCACGCCCTTGGGATATTCGCGACGCGCCTCATAAAGCGCGAGCCAGCGCTTGAGCAACTCCGCCGACCGCGCGTAATCCTTGTCACTGCGCGCGGAACGCGCCTCCCAGAAAAGACGAATCATAGAATCTTCCGGCGCCATGGCCAACAGCTTGTAACCCAGTTTCGAATCGCCGCATTGAAACGCGCGCCACGCCAGACGATCCGCCGTCAACACCACGCCACCCGCGGCCAGCGTTTCGGTTTTGGCATCGAGAAAACGGTTCAACAAACCATCTTCATTGCTGTACCTTCGCGACAGGCACACCATCATGATTTCGCGGCCAATGCGATCCGTCATCATCGCGTCCACAAACGCCGGCGCCTTGTCCAGCCATTCGCAATGCCGCCAGAACGACAAAAAATCAGTCTCATAAATGCGCCTGGCCCGCGTGTTGTCAAACCCCTCATACGCGGTCAGTAGCAGCGGCAAATAACGGACACCCGTCACGCGGTCGCGCCGAACCAGTTGCCGCAACACCGACTCCTCCAGCGCCGCCGTGTCGGTGAAACCGGAATCCAACGCGCCGCGCAATTTCGCCAGCCACGCCTCTGTATCGTCAAACGTCTTCGCCGCAAGCGTCAGCCCAAAATATGCCCAGACCGTTCGGAAACGCCGCTCCTCCACCGGCAGTGCAAGCAATCGCTTCCACGCCTCGGGCTCCGGATTTTCCGGATGCGCGCGAAACTGGTCGCGTCCCAGCGAGTACAAATAAAACTCCTTGAACAGCCCCGTGTTCCGCGGCACGTCCACGCGCCGCCCCGCCTGCAACCGCTCCAAAAGTCCCTCCTTGAACGCCTCATACTTTTGCCACGCGGCTTCCTCTTCCGCGGCACTCAACCCCTCAATCCGCGCCGCCATGCCAAAGTCAATGCGATGCGCCTCGGCCGTTTTGATCGTGTTACCACGCGGTCGGCGCCCCCTCCATTCCGGATTAAAATGCGCGCCGATCAACTCCAGCTCCTCGCGTTCGTTGAGCACGACGTTAACGCCCCAATGCTCGTTAAAATACGACGGAGGAAAAAACGGCCCGCATGCCCGCGCAACCGCGGCCCAGCACAACATGATAAAAAAATATGGCTTCATCTCAACTCATTCTCCGTATAGGCAAACGCCACGGGAAACCACTGCCCGCAGGCGTGCGGCGACACTTCCATGCTCTCCGGCAGCGTGCCGTACGGCGTGTCAAAGGTCGTCCCGTTCAGCGAAAAAAATTCACCCCGCAACGCCGCGTCCCTCCAGCGCAACGTTACCCGTGCGCACTCCAGCGGAATCTGGTGCCGGAACCGCGCCCGAATCAACAGCCTGCCTTCTTCCCGCGCGGAAGTCAATTCCAGACACGGCGTTGGAATCTCCCCGTTTTCCAGCAGGCGGATCGTCTCCATGTCCAACGCCCAGCGGTCCCCCGCGACCGGCAAGCGAAACCATACCACGTCCATCTTCATGTCCAGCATCTCCGCCAGCAACGTTAAATCCGGTGCCGCCACCTGCGCCGCCATGCCCTTTGGGGCGCCCGGGAAACCCTCCGCATACAAGCGGCGAAACTTTCCCGCGTTGTCAAACGTCAGCACATACGCGTATGTCGGCAACGCCACCGCGAACGGCTTGCCCAAATTTTTCGCACGCTCCACCGCGCGCCGCGCCACATCCCGTTTCATCAGCGCATAACCCTCTTCGCGATGCCGCGGCGCTTCGATGCCATGCACCTGCACGACAAAATAATCGACCTCCCGCACGACCGCCGCCACCTCATTGCGTTCCAGATGCGCCGGCAGCAGCGTCACCGACAACTCGATCATTGGGAGCGCCTCGCGCAACACCTTCAGCAACGTAGCGTAATCGGCCAACTTCCTCTCCGGCACATCGACATCCAGTTGCACGCGTGTCGTTTTCAGCGCCGCAATTTCGCGTTGCAAATGGTCGCGCAACTTTTCCGCGTCCTCCAACGCGTTCGCCGGCGCGCGCAACACCGCGGTCACACGCTCATCCCGCCACACCTCTTCCGGCACATTCACCCGCGCCCAAACGTCGCTGACTTCCAATTCACCGGCCAGCACAAATAGCGCCCGCTCCCCTGCCCTCGCCGTCTTCACGGCTTCCGTCACCTCCGGCGTCCACACGCGTTGCCACACATAAAACCCGTTGCTCTTCGCCGCCGCCGTCAACGCCAGCGCGAATGCGAGACAAAACAAAATTTTTCGACACATCACAGGCGCCACTCCTTTCACAATGTACCGCCTTTGCAACGCACGCGTCAAGGTCTTCGCGCGGCATTGGATGCTGTTTTGCTTGCGCGGCGTGCGTGCTTCCTTTATGCTTTTCGCCATGTCATTTTGCAGTCCAGTTTTTGTGACCGGGCTCGGGACGGTGTCGCCCATTGGACGGACGGTGTCGGAGACGTGGGGGGCGCTGTTGGAGCCGGCGGCGGTGTCGCCGTTTGTGGAGATTCCGCTGGCGCGGTTTGATCTCGCGGGCATGGCGTGCACACGCGCGGGGCTGGTGCCAAACCTGTGCGCGGACGGAACGTCGCCGCTGGCGCATGCGCAGGCGGCGACGTTCGCGTTTGAAGCGGCGCGGCAGGCGATCGGCCATGAGCTGGCGCCGACGTTTTCGTCGTTTGGCCGCCACACAGGTTTGGTGACGGCGTCGAATTTTGGATTGATTGAGTTGGCGCAACGTCCGCTGGGCATGGCAACGCCGGAGGCGGACGTGGCGTGGCAATACTTCCGCCACGACACGCTGACGCGGGTGATGGCGGAGCATTTTGGATTGGAGGGGCCGCGGGTGGGCATGTCGCTGTCGTGTGCGTCGGGCGCGTCGGCCATCGCGCGCGCCGCGGAGATGATTCAACGCAAGGAGGCGAAGCGGGTGTTGGTGGTGGGATACGACGCGGTGTCGCTTTATGCGTGGAGCGGGTTGTGCGCGCTGCGGACGATGACGAAGGAACCGCCGCCACGACCGTTTGACCGGAACCGCAACGGGACGCTTTTTGCCGAGGGCGCGGGGGCGTTGCTGCTGGAATCGCCGGCGTCGGCGGAGGCGCGGCAGGCCACGCCGGTCGGGGTGTTGCGCGGGTGGGCGACGAACAACAACGCGTTTCATTTGACGGCGCTGCCGGTGCGCGCGGCGGGCACGGCGGAGGTGATGCGGCGCGCGCTGGAGGGCGCGGGCGTGAAGCCGGCGGAGATTGATTTTTACAACGCGCACGCAACGGCGACGCAGCCGAACGACGTGACGGAGTTTCAGGCGCTGGAGGACGCGTTGTCGCCGGAGCTGGCGCGTGCGATTCCGGTGGCGGGACACAAGGGCGCGTTCGGACATTTGCTCGGCGCGGCGGGCGCGGTGGAGTCGGTGATGACGCTGCTGGCGATTCGCAACGGGACGGTGCCTGGCACGCCGCAATGCGTGGAGCCGGACCCGGAGATTCCGGTCAATCTGCCGCGCACGGCGCTGCGCCGGACGATCCGCCACGCGCTGAAAACGTCGGCGGGTTTTGGCGGCTGCAACACGGCGCTGGTTTTTTCCGCATCATGATCTTCGCCAAGACAAAGTCGAAAACGCAAACGCTCGGCCTCGCGCTGGGCAGCGGCGGCGCGCGCGGATGGGCGCATGTCGGCGCGTTGCGCGCGTTGCGGGAGGCGAACCTTGAACCCGATGTGATCGCGGGCACGAGCGCGGGGTCGATCGTGGCGGCGGGTTACGCGTCGGGCCAGCTTCACGCGCTCGATCAAATTGCGGACGCATTGGACTGGCGGTTGATCGCGCGGCTTTTTGTGGAGTTCGGTTTTCAAAAGGACGGCTTGATCAAAGGCACGCACGTGATGCGTTTTTTGAAGGAGATTATTCCGGTCGAAACGTTTGAATCGCTCCGCATTCCGGTGGCGATTGTGGCCACGGATTTGGAGCGGGAAAAGGAGGTCGTTTTCAACACCGGCTCCGTGCATCACGCGATCCGCGCGTCGATTGCGATTCCCGGTGTTTTCACGCCCGTGATGCACGGGCGGCATGTGCTGGCCGACGGCGGGCTGGTGAATCCGGTTCCGGTTTCCGTCGCGCGCGCGCTGGGCGCGACCAAGGTCATTGCGATTGACATCAACACGCATTTGAGCGCGTTCCCCGAAAAGCCGGTCGCGGCGGACGAGCCGGCCGAATTTCTCACGCCCGAACGCTACGCCACGCTCGTGCGCTTCATCTCCCCGGAGTACGTGGAGCGCATCACGCGCACGTTTGACAGCTGGCGCCGCAAGCGTCAGCTCGCCGCGCAAGCACCCAAGCCGCCGACGGTTTTCACCATCCTCACGCGCACTTTCCGTCTTTACGAAAACACCCTCACGCGCACCCAGCTCGTTCACACGCCGCCCGACCTGCTCATCACCCCGCCTGTCGGCCACATCCCCACGCTCGACTTCGCGCACGCGCGCGAAACCATCGACATCGGCTACCGCGCCACGCTCAAGGCGCTGGAAAGTGGAATCTGATGAACACACAACGCCCTTAACCCTCCTCCCTCATGCGCATCCTTTCCCGTTACATCCTCCGCGAATTTTTGCAGCCGCTCACATACTGCATCATCACGTTCTGCTCGCTGTACGTCCTGTTGCAACTCTTCGACGTCTTCGGCGCGCTCATGGAAAACGCGCCCTCCGCCGGTGCGATTCTCCTCTTCCTGGCGTCAACGCTCGCGCCATTTCTCGAATGGATTTTCTCAGCCTCCTTTTTGCTCGCCACCCTGTACACCGTCTGGCGGCTCTGCCGCAACAGCGAGATTTCGGCCATGCGCGCGAGCGGCGTCAGCTTCATCACCATCTCCGCGCCGATCCTCGCCACCGCGCTGGTCTTCAGTATTCTCACGTTCCTCAACACCGAATACTTTGTCCCGCGCTTCGCCGAAAACGCCAAGCGCATGATGGAGCGCATCAAATACCGGCCCATGCCCAACGCCGCCCGGCCGCCCGCCGCGGACGACCTCGAGCGCCTCAGCTACGTCAACGTCGTGAGTCACCGTTACTGGCAGGTCAACCGCTTCGACCCCGCGCATCCCGAAACCCTCGGCGACGTGCACATCAAATTCGAACGCGAGGACCGCTCGCCCGAATACACCGTCACCGCCACCTCCGCGCAATATCTCGACGGCATGTGGTGGCTCGAAAATCCGATTGAAAATTATTACGACGAACTCGCCTTCCCGATTCCCTCGCCCGCCCCGCTACTCAACCGCCTCACCCTGCGCGCCTTCCCGCAGCTCGACGAAACACCCGCCGACTTTCGCGACGAGACGCGCCACTGGGAGTACCTCTCCTTCATGGCGCGCTACCGCTACATCCAGACGCACCCCAAACTCAGCGACCTTTCCTCGCGCACCTACGACATGCTCTACCGCCTCGCCGCGCCGTGGGCGTGCCTGGTCATGACGCTCTTCGCGATTCCCGCCGGCCTTGCCACCGGCCGCCAAAGCGTGGCAAAAGGCGTCCTCTCCGCGATCGTCATGTTCTTCTCATTTTACGCGCTCACCAACCTCTGCATGCTGCTCACCAAGCAAAACCTCCTCTCGCCCTGGATCGCCGCCTGGACGCCGAACCTGCTTTTCCTCTTCATCGGCCTGATCCTCTTTTACCGCCAGCGTTAAAACACCAAAAGCCGCGCGTGGCAGAGCATGACCTCTGCCACGAATATAGCATTTTCACACAACATTGTAACAACTCCTCAACTCCAACAGAGTTGCCTCTTGAGTGGAAAACATGACGCCTGCGTGGTGCAACCTCCCGTCCCTGACGGGACGGATCATCCTTCATATAGTGAATCTACACGACATTGGCACAGTCAGCTCTTCGCCCAACGGGGCAGGTCATATCGTCATTTTCGTCGACATTGCGACACGTTTCGTCAACCCCAACGGGGTTGCCTCGTGAGCGGCCTCATCAGGGAACCCCGTTGGGGTTCATCATTAGATGTGTTGTGATATAGCTCTTGCCTGAAAATGCAAAATATGATTTGCTCCCTCCATGTTCATCTTGGAAACGCTATACACCAGCCCGCGTGCCATGAAGGCGCTGTTCGGACTCGACGCGAAAAAGTTTGACGCATTATCCAAAGGCATGGAGCCCCGCAAGGCGATTGTCATCGTGGATCAAACGCGGCGGGATCGGTTATCTGTCGCCGGGCAAACGCGGCGCGCGCCATGACAAACGCGTGTGCGATCAACGGCAGATGATGCAAAACATTCCGCCGGCGACGACCATTCTGGCGGACAGAGGTTTCCAAGGTGTGCGACATCCCGGGATCTGCCTGCCGTTTAAAGGCACGCGCCGGCGTCCGCTCGATAGCGCGCAACGGCAGGAGACTTGCCGAGCCGGCGCCACATGTTGGACGTGGCGAAACGCCGGGGGTTTGGCTGGTCGGTGATCCACAGCGCGTCGGCGTTGGGATAGAGGCGCTCGATGAATCGCAAGCCTTCCGCGGGGCCGAGGATGAAAAGCGTGGTGGAGAGCACGTCGGCCTCCATGGCCGTTGGCGCGACCACGGTGACCGAGGCCATGTTCGTCACCGGACAACCGGTGCGGCCGTCGAGAATGTGCGCGTAACGCACGTTGTCGAGCGTGATGAAGCGTTCATAGTTGCCCGACGTCGCGACCGCCTCGTTGGCATCCAGCGTGAGTGTTTCGACAGGCGCGGTCGGGTCGAAGGGATCGCGGATGCCGGTGCGCCACTCGCAACGCGTGTCAGAGGGGCAGCCCATGACACGCAGGTTGCCGCCGAGATTGATCAGGGCGTTGGTGATGCCGGCGCGGCGCAATTCCCAGAAGGCGAAGTCAACAGCGAAACCTTTGGCAACGCCGCCAAGGTCGAGCGACATGCCGGCGCGGTCGAGCTGAACCTCGACCAGGGAGTCGTAGTACACGGGAATGACGCCCACGTGTTCGAAGCCGGTGGAAGCGGCGTGGAGTTGCGCGACGGCCTTCGCGGGCGGCGCGGAGGTGACGGCGGTGTTGCGGAAACCCCAAAGCCTCATCAGCGGCCCGATGGTGGGATCGAACGCGCCGCCGGACTGCATGGAAATGACGAGCGCGAACTCCAGCGGCGCGGCAAAGGGATATGGAATCTCCGTGACCACGCCGCTGCCGGCAAGGGCGTTGACGCGCGCGAGCGGGGTGTCGCTGTTGAAGATGGAAAGCGTTTCCTCCACGCGCGCGAAGGCGCGTTGCACGATCGGCAGCGCCTCGTCGATGCGGTGCGCGTCCTCGCGGTAGAGCGTGAGTTGCGCCACGGTTCCCATCACCATCCAGTCGCGTTGCACGGGTTGCGGGGCGGGGCGGTGGCAGCCAAAGAGGATGAGCGCAAAAAGACAAAAGGCGAAAAGCTTTCGTGGCGTGGCAGAGGTCGTGCCACGCCACAGCGCGCGGGTCGCTTTGGGGGATGGTGTCATGCGAAGTCGCGGGGGAAGCAGTGGTTGTCGCGGGCGAGTTTGGCGCAGTCTTCGAACTCCGGCGTGCGCGTGATGTCCTCGCCGTTAAGGGAGCCGATTTTGACGCGCAGAGGACCGTGCGGCGTGTCGCACGTTTCGAAACGGCGATCGAGCGTGGCGCGGGTCACGGTGGTGGCACGGATGCCGAAGGTAGTCGTGGCCTTGAAGATGACGGGCGTCACAGTTTGCACCAGCGCGGGTTGGACGAGGACGGAAAGGACAAAAGCGGGGCGGCCTTTTTTCATCACAACAGGCGTGATCCACGCGTCGTTGGCGCCGAGATCAAGCAGACGCTGAACAAGATCGGGAAGCCATTGCGGATTGCAATCGTCGAGATTGGTTTCGAGCAGCGTGAGGGTTTCAGGAAACGCAATCGCGTCATTTGCGGTTTCGCAGAGCGAGGCGCGCAGGAGATTGGGACGCGCAAGCAACATGCGCTTGCCAAATGAAAAAGCGTCGCTGCGCACGGTGCGCGTGGCGGCGGATTGCGGCACAGGCAACATGCGCGTGAGGACGCTGAGAAGCGCGGCGGCGGTGGGCGTGACCAGCTCGAAAGGTTCGTCGGTTTGCGCGACGGGAAACCCCTTGAGGAGTCGGAGCGTGGCGGGCGCGGGATTGGGCATGGTGCCGTGCGCACATTCGAGCGTGCCGGTGCCGGCGGGAAACGCGGAGGTTTCGACAGCGTCGACACCGAGCTGTTCGAGCGCCCAGCAAGTGCCGACAATGTCGGCGATGGAGTCCCACGCGCCGACTTCGTGGAAGTGAACGTCGTCAGGCGTCTTGCCGTGGATTTCGGCCTCGACAAGGGCAAGGGCTTTGAAGACGGCGCGGCTGCGTTCGCGCGTTTTATCGGAGAGCAACGGCGAAGCGGCGAGCATGGCGTCGATGTGCTTCCAGGCGCGGTGATCATGATGGTGGTGATGCTCGTGCTCGTGGCAATGCCCCACCTCCTGCCACGCGTCTTCATGGTGCGCATGATGCGCGGAGACGGTGAGCCGCTGGCCGTGAATGCCGTGCGACGAGGCGGGATCGAGATGCAGGTGAAGCGGATGCTCAAGCAACTTGGCAAGCAATGCCTCAAGCGTTTTTGCGTCCGCGCCAAGCGCGAGAAGCGCGCCCAAAATCATGTCGCCGCTGGCGCCGCCGATGAGGTCGAATCGAAGGAGTTTCATGGGGAAAATTATTTTTTGGAAATGGCGTCGAGCAACGCGGCGATTTGCTGGTTTTGGTTTCGCGCCGCGAGGTCGCGGGCGGTTAGGCCTTGCTTGTCTTTCACGTTGACGTCGGCGCCGGCGGAAAGAAGTTCCCTGACGATTTTGGCGTGTCCGTAGGTTGCGGCGCCGAAGAGCGCGGTCACGCCGCTTTTCGACTTCGCGTTAACGTCGGCACCGGCGTCGAGCAGGTCCCTGACGATTTCGGTGTGACCATTCTTTGCGGCGGAGATGAGCGCAATGTGGCCTTCGACGGACATCACGTTGGCATCGGCGCCCGCGGCGAGGAGAAGATTGACAACCCCGGTGTGTCCGTTTTGCGCGGCGGAGATGAGCGCAATGTGGCCTTCGACGGATGTCGCGTTGGCATCGGCGCCCGCGGCGAGGAGAAGATTGACAACCTCGGTGTGTCCGTTTTGTGCGGCCATCATGAGCGCCGTCGCGTCGTTGTATATCTTGGCGTTGACATCAGTGCCAGCGGCAAGCAAAAGGCTGACGATTTCGGCGTGACCAACCTGCGCGGCTATGATGAGCGCCGTCGCGTCTTCGCTTGTTTTGGCATTGACATCAGCATGCGCGGCAAGAAGCGCGCGGATGTCTTCAACGCGTCCGTTCTGGGCGGCACATATAAGCGCGGACACACCGTTGGTTGCCCTGGCGTTGGCGTCGGCATTAGCGGCGAGAAGGAGATGGGTGATTTCGGTTTTTCCACCTTGCTGCATGCCATACATGAGCGCGGTCACGCCGTCGTTTGCCCTGGCGTTGACGTCAGCGCCGGCGGCAAGAAGTGCTTTGACGATTTCAATGCGTCCGTGGTATGCGGCCAGCATAAGCGCGGTTTCACCGTCGTCCGTTTTCGCATTGACGTTTGAACCCGCGTCAATCAATGCCCTGGTTCGCGGAAGATCGTCATTGATGGCGGCTCTGATCAACGTGGCGGAACGGTTGGTCGCGCAACCGAAAAGAACGAGGCTGAACGCCAGCAACAAGCAAAGGAAGGGAAATGGTTTCACAAGGTCACTCCTTTTGTTTTCGGACGTCATGGTTGTTTAACAATTTGTTTGCCACAAGCATGTCGTAAATCGCGCGCGCGGCGTCTTCAGGGGAGGTGCGCGTGGTGTCGATGCGCAGTTCGGGAGCGGCGGGTGGCTCGTAGGGCGCGGAGATGCCGGTGAAGTGGGGAATCTCGCCGGCGCGGGCTTTTTGGTAAAGCTTTTTGGGGTCGCGCGCCTCGCATTCGGGGAGCGGCGCGTCGATGAAGATTTCGAAGAAGGCGTGGGGCGCGAGGATGGCGCGCGCGGCGTCGCGGTCTTTTTGCGCGGAGGAGATGAAGGCGGTGATGACGAGCAGGCCGGCGTCGTTCATGAGGCGGCTGACTTCGGCGACGCGGCGGAGGTTTTCGGCGCGGTCTTCGGCGGAGAAGGCGAGGTCGCGGTTGAGGCGGTGGCGGATGTTGTCGCCGTCGAGGATGCAGGCGGCGCGGCCGTTGTTGATGAAAAGCTGCTCAAGATGCTGGGCGATGGTGGATTTGCCGGAGGCGCTGAGTCCGGTAAGCCAGAGGGTGGCGGGGGTTTGGTTGAAAAGGGATTTGCGTTGTTCGCCGGAGACGCGCGAGTGGGTGCGGGTGATGTTTTGGGATTTGGGCTCGTGGCGTGGCGCGTCCTCTGCCACGCCACGGTCGATGATCATGCCGGCGGCGAGGGTTTCGTTGGTGAGGCGGTCGATGAGGATGAAGGCGCCGGTGCCGCGGTTGGTGGTGTAGGCGTCGAAGGCGATGTCGCGGTGGAGGGTGATGTGGACGCGGGCGATTTCGTTGAGGTCGAGGGTAGTGGTTTCGCCGGGCTGCTTGCGGAGGGTGTTGACGTCCATCTTGTAGCGGATGCCGGAGAGGGTGGCGGGGAGGGTTTGCGTGGTGTGCTTGATGAGATAATTGCGATTGGCTTCGGCGGGCTTCTGGTTCATCCAGACGAGCATGGCCTCGAAGGAATTGGCGACGTGGGGGAGGTTGTTGACGGGGACGAGCATGTTGCCGCGTGAGGCGTCGATCTCGTCGGCGAGGGTGAGGGTGACGGCCTGCGGGGCGAAGGCCTCTGGCACGGAGTCGCCGTTGAGGAGGATTTCTTTGACGCGGGTTTTCTGGCGCGAGGGGAGGCTGAGGACGGCGTCGCCGACGCGCACGACGCCGGAGGCGAGGGTGCCGGCGAATCCGCGGAAGTTGAGGTTGGGCCGCAGGACGTATTGCACAGGGAAGCGCATGTCGATGAGGTTGCGGTCGGTGGTGATGTTGACGGACTCGAGGTGATGGAGGAGCGTGGGGCCGTTGTACCAGGGCGTGTTGGGGGAGGGCGCGACGAGGTTGTCGCCATAGCGCGCGGAGATGGGGATGGCGTGGATGTCGGTGAAGGTGAGGCGGGTGATGAAGGCGTTGTAATCGCGGCGGATTTGGTCGAAGACGTCGGGCGACCAGCCGACGAGATCCATTTTGTTGATGGCGACGAGGATGTGGCGGATGCCGAGAAGCGAGCAAATAAAGCTGTGGCGGCGGGTCTGGGTGGTGACGCCGTGGCGGGCGTCAATGAGGATGATGGCGAGGTTGCAGAGGGAGGCGCCGGTGGCCATGTTGCGCGTGTATTGCTCGTGACCGGGACAGTCGGCCATGATGAATTTGCGGCGGGCGGTGGAGAAGTAGCGGTAGGCGACGTCGATGGTGATGCCCTGCTCGCGTTCGGCCTTGAGGCCGTCGGTGAGGAGAGCGGGATCGAAGGCGTCGTCGGTGGTGCCGTAGATTTTCGAGTCACGGGTGACGGCGGCGAGCTGGTCCTCGTAGATCATGTGCGTGTCGTAGAGGAGGCGGCCGATGAGGGTGGATTTGCCGTCGTCAACGGAGCCGCAGGTGAGGCAGCGCAGAAGGTCTTTGTCCTCGTGGCGCTTGAGGTAGGCGTGGAGGTCGCGGCGGAGGAGGTCGGCGTCAGGTGTTTCGTAACGGGTGGTCATTTAGAAATAGCCGTCCTTTTTCTTTTCTTCCATGGAGGAGGCGGCGTCGTGATCGATCACGCGGCCCTGGCGTTCGGAGGTGGTGGTGAGGAGCATTTCCTGGAGGATGTCCTCGAGCGTTTCGGCGTTGGATTCGATGGCGCCGGTGAGGGGATAACAACCGAGGGTGCGGAAGCGGACTTTTTTTGTTTCCGGTTTTTCGCCGTCGCGCAACGGGAAGCGCTCGTCGTCGATCATCAGCAGCGTGCCGCCGCGCGGAACAACCGGGCGCGGCGCGGCGAAGTAGAGCGGCACGATGGGAATTTTTTCCTGGTAGAGGTAAAGCCAGATGTCGAGCTCCGTCCAGTTGGAGAGCGGGAAGACGCGGATGGATTCGCCGGGGTTGATCTTCGCGTTGTAGAGGTGCCAGAGCTCGGGGCGCTGGTTTTTGGGATCCCATTGATGGAACTGGTTGCGGAAAGAATAGACGCGTTCCTTTGCGCGCGACTTTTCCTCGTCGCGCCGCGCGCCGCCGAAAGCCGCGTCGAAACCGTAGTGCGAGAGCGCCTGCTTCAGCGCGTCGGTCTTCATGACCTGCGTGTGTTTTTCCGAACCGTGGACAAAGGGATTCATCACGTCGCGGCCCTCGGGGTTCACCCAGGTCAGCAGCTCGACGTTGTAAAGCTCGGCCATTTTCGTGCGGAAGGCGTACATGTCCTGAAACTTCCATTGCGTGTCCACGTGCAACAACGGAAAGGGAATTTTCGCGGGCGCGAAGGCCTTGCGCGCGAGATGCAACATGACCGATGAATCCTTGCCGATGGAGTACATCATGACCGGCCGCTGAAATTCCGCCGCCACTTCGCGGAGGATGTGGATCGACTCCGCCTCGAGTTCTTGAAGGTGAGAGAGGTTGTAGGACATTTGCCCGCAAATTTTTGCACATCCGTGGCAGAAGGGCAAGGGATTATGATGCCATGACTATTTTGAACCACGATTTTTTTGTGCATGGCGTCTCATGTGGTTGAATCCACAACGCCAAAAAACAATCTTTGCGAACCTCTGCGTCCCTTGCGTCAAAAAACGCGGCGTGGCAGAGCATGACCTCTGCCACGCCAACAATGGCGTTTTTCTACTTCATGTCGGGCGTGAAGGTGTTCCAGCCGACGCGTTGCTCCGCGGGTTTGCGGGCGGGCTGGACACCAGGTTTTGCGGGAACGCCGAGGGGCAAAAGAATGCGCGCGGTGAGAGGCGCAGGGATGTTGAGCAGCGCACCAAGTTTGTTGGCGGTGTCGCCGCGGATGGCGCCGTCGAGCCAGACCGTGGCCAGGCCGAGGGCGGTGATGGCGTTGAGCATGTTGGTGACTGCGGCGGCGCAATCCTCGGCGCCGAAGTTGGTGTTCTCGTAGGCGGGCGACGGATCGAAGACCACGAGGATAAAGGCCTGCGCGGTGTCAACGGCGGGGCCGGAGAGGAGTTGGCGCACGGCGTTCATGACGGCGGGTTCGTCGATGACGATGAAGCGCGCGGACTGCTTGTTGCAACCCGACGGCGCGGCGCGGCCGGCGTCGATGATTTTGGTGAGCGTGTCGCGGGAGACGGGCGTGGGAAGAAAGGCGCCGCGGTAGCTGTGGCGCGCGCGGATGACGCTAAAGAAATCGTTCATGGCAACATGGGGTTGGAGGTTGAAATGGAGCGAGTATAACACACGCGCGGAGCCTGGAAAACCCGCCGGCGCCGCGAATTCGCGCTTGTCCCGCGTTTGCAAGAACGGTATACTATGACGCCCATGAAAATTTTAGTCATCGGCTCGGGCGGACGTGAGCATGCGCTGGTGTGGAAAATCAGCCAGGACAGTCGTCGGCCTGAGATTTTTTGCGCACCCGGAAATCCGGGCACGGCGCGGCTCGCGACCAACGTGGCGATCAGCGCGGAGGACGTGGCGGCGCTCGTGAAATGGGCGCGCGAAAACCGGCCGGATTTGACGGTGGTCGGGCCGGAGGCGCCGCTGTGCGCGGGGATTGTGGACGCGCTAAACGCGGAAGGCTTGCGCGTGTTCGGGCCGGACAAGGCGGCGGCGCAGCTCGAGGGCAGCAAGGCGTTTTCAAAGGACGTGCTGTGCGCAGCGAATGCGCCGACCGCAACAGCGCGGACGTTTACGAAGGCGCAGGACGCGTTGGCCGCGTTGGATGCGCAGGCGTTTCCGGTGGTGATCAAGGCGGACGGCCTGGCCGCGGGCAAGGGCGTGGTGATCGCGCAGACGCGCGCCGAGGCGGAGGACGCAATCCGCGGGATGATGGAGGCGAAGCAGTTTGGCGCGGCGGGCGAGACGGTTTTGCTGGAGGAATTTTTGGAGGGCGAAGAGGCGTCGATCCTCGCGCTGGTGGACGGCGAGCATGTCGCGTTTTTGCCATCGTCGCAGGATCACAAACGCGTTTTCGATAACGACCAGGGACCGAACACCGGCGGCATGGGCGCGTACTCGCCCGCGCCGGTGGTGACGGACGATTTGTGGCCGCGGATTCGCGCCGACATTCTCGAGCCGGTTTTGCGCGAGCTCAAACGTCGCGGCATCGTGTACAAGGGTTTGCTTTACGCGGGCCTGATGATCACAAAGGACGGGCCAAAGGTGATCGAGTTCAACGTGCGCTTCGGCGATCCGGAAACACAGGTGGTGCTGCCGCGCATTGAGGGCGATTTGATTCCGCTGATGGAGGCGTGCATCGACGGCGCGCTCGATCCCGACGCGGTGCGCGTTTCGCGGGACGCCGCGTGCACCGTGGTCATGGCCGCGCCGGGGTATCCGGGAAATTACAAAAAAAACTTGCCGATTACCGGCGTGGCAGAGGCAGGGGCATTGCCACGCGTGACGGTTTTTCATGCCGGCACAACGACGCGCGACGGCGTGTTGCAAACGAGCGGCGGCCGTGTGTTGACCGTGACCGCAACCGGCTCAACCATGCGCGAGGCGGTCGCAAACGCCTATGCCGGCGTGGCGAAAATCCATTTTGACGGCGCGCATTACCGCACCGACATCGCGCACCGCGCACTGAAACGGGAAGCAAAATGAGCACACGCGTTGCAATCATCATGGGCAGCGATTCGGATTGGCCGACACTGCAAAAAACAGCGGACACGCTGAAGGCGTTTGACGTTGCGTTTGAGGCGCACATCATGTCCGCGCACCGCACGCCGGATCGCGCCGCAGAGTTCGCGAAGAACGCCGAGGGCAAAGGACTGCGCGTCATCATCGCGGCCGCGGGCATGGCGGCGCATCTCGCGGGCGTGCTCGCGGCGCACACGATCCTTCCCGTCATCGGCGTGCCCATGCCGAACAGCGACCTCAAGGGCATGGACGCGCTGCTCTCGACCGTGCAAATGCCGGGCGGGATTCCGGTCGCGACCGTTGCCCTCGGTTCCGCCGGCGCCACGAATGCCGCGCTGCTCGCCATCGAAATCCTCGCGCTTTCCGACCCCACGTTGCGCGTGAAACTTTACAAGCACAAGGCCGCCATGGCCGACAAAGTGGAGAAGGCCGACGCCGAGCTCCAGCAATCACTTTGAGAAACGCACATGAATAAAATCATCACCAGGCAACAACTCTCCGACGAAGTCTTTCGCATGGAGATCGAGGCGCCGCTCATCGCGCAGGAACGCAAGCCCGGCCAGTTCATCATCCTTCAGGTGGACGACCATTTCGGCGAGCGCATCCCGCTCACTATCGCCGACGCCAGCGCCGATCGTGGCACCATCACCATCATCTTCCAGACCGTTGGCCGCACCACGCATTTGCTCGCGGAGAAAAACGCCGGTGACACGATCCCCGCGCTCCTCGGTCCGCTCGGCCAGCCCACGCACATCGGCAAGGTCGGCCGCGTCGTCTGCATTGGCGGCGGCATCGGCGTCGCGCCCATGCACCCCATCGCGCAGGCGTTCAAGGCCGCGGGCAACCATGTCACCATCATCATGGGCGCGCGCAACAAATCCCTCCTCATCATGGAGGACGAAATGCGCAAGATCGCCGACGAGCTCATCCTCGTCACGGACGACGGTTCATACGGCCGCAAAGGTCTTGTCACCGAACCGCTCAAGGAGCTTTGCGAATCGCCGCACAAGCCCGACCTCGCCATTGCCATCGGCCCGCCCATCATGATGAAATTCTGCGCCGCCACGACCAAACCTTATAACGTCTCCACGCTCGTTTCGCTCAACACCATCATGATTGACGGCACCGGCATGTGCGGCGGCTGCCGCGTCACGGTCGGCGGCAAGACCAAATTCGTCTGCGTCGACGGCCCCGAATTTGACGGCCATCAGGTCGACTGGGACAACATGATGAAACGCCTCCGCGCCTACAAGACCCGCGAGGAGGCCGACCACCACGCCTGCCACATGGACATTGAAGCCCGCAAACAAAAATAACTTTTCGAATTTTCCCATGCACACATCTCCCGAAGAACTCCAGGCCGCCGCCGCCGAAACCCTCGCGCAACTCGAGGGCAAGACCCTCACGCCCAAGGAACGTACCGCGATCCCACCGCAGGAAATGCCCAGCCAGGATCCGCACATCCGCCGCGCGAACATGAGCGAAGTCGCGCTCGGCTACACGTCCGACATGGCGCGCGTCGAATCCATGCGCTGCCTCCAGTGCAAAAACGCGCCGTGCATGAACGGCTGCCCCGTCAACATCGACATCCCCGGCTTCCTCCGCGCCGCGGCGGAATCCCGTTTTGACGACGCGCTCGCAATCATCCGCAAGACCAGCGTCCTGCCCGCCATCTGCGGCCGCGTCTGCCCGCAGGAATCGCAGTGCCAGGAAAACTGCACGCTCGGCAAAGTCCTCAAGGACGTCAACAAATCCGTCGCCATCGGCCGCGTCGAGCGTTTCGTCGCCGACAACGAGCGCGAATCCGGCAAAAGCCAGCCCACCGCTGTCAAGCCGCCCACGGGCCGCCGCGTCGCCGTCATCGGTTCCGGCCCCGCCTCGATCACCGTCGCCGCCGACATCGCGCGCGAAGGCCACAGCGTCACCATGTTCGAGGCGTTCCACAAACCCGGTGGCGTCCTCGTCTACGGCATTCCCGAATTTCGCCTCCCCAAAAAAATCGTCCAGGAGGAGATCGACAAGCTCAAGGAAATGGGCGTCAAAATCATCCCCAACTTCGTCGTTGGTCGCACCCGCAAACTCCAGGATCTTCTCGACAAGGACGGCTTTGACGCGGTCTTCGTCGGCACCGGCGCGGGCCTTCCCAAATTCATGAACATCGAGGGAGAAAATCTCGTCGGCGTCTTTTCCGCCAACGAATACCTCACCCGCTCCAACCTCATGAAGGCCTACGACGCCGCCTCCGCCCACACGCCAATTTACCGCGCCAAAAGAATCGCCGTCCTCGGCGGCGGCAACGTCGCGATGGACGCCGCCCGCACCGCGCTCCGCCTCGGCGCCGAAGAGGTTCACCTCATTTACCGCCGCACGCTCGCCGAAATGCCCGCCCGCGCCGAAGAGGTCGCCCACGCCCAGGAGGAGGGCGTCATCTTCCACATCCTCGAAAACGCCATCCGCATCCTCGGCGACGACAACGCCTGCGTCAACGCCATTGAGTGCCTCCGCTACGAACTCGGCGAACCCGACGCCTCCGGCCGCCGCTCGCCTGTCGCCATCAAAGGCAGCGAATTTACCTTCGCCGTGGACACCGTCATCGTCGCGATCGGCAACGACTCCAACCCGTTGATCACCCAGTCCACACCCGGCCTCGCCACCGACCGTCACGGCCACCTCCTCGTCAACGACGCCTGCAAGACTTCGCTCGATCGCATCTACGCCGGCGGCGACATCGTCCTCGGCGCCGCCACCGTCATCCTCGCCATGGGCGAAGGCCGCCGCGCCGCCGCCTCGATCAACGCCCTGCTCGCGAGCATGTGACATCAACGCAAGGTGGGGTGCGACCGCCGGACTCACGACACGCGTCAATTCCCAATCAAACCCCACGTCCCTCTGCGTTACAACATGCGTCCGTCCGGAATCCGGCGTGTCCGGCGGTCGCGCCTCACCAAAATTTCTTCGTGGCGTGGCACAACCTCTGCCACGCCACAAGCAACGTTTCTTATTCAAAAAAACAGGAGATCCGCGTGAACCCCATCAACTTCACCCTTGCACGCGACAAATGCGTCCATTGCAACGCATGTATCAATGACTGCCCGCGCAACATCATCCAAAACGCCGGCGGCTTCCCCGGCATCACGCCGGAAAACGAAACGCAGTGCATCCGCTGCCAGCACTGCCTCGCCGTCTGTCCCACCGGCGCAGTGTCCATCCTCGGACTCGACCCCGCCAACAGCCTTCCGCTCGCCGAAACGCCTCCGGTTTCCGCCGAGGCCATGCGCCAGTTCGTCCACGGCCGCCGCACCACGCGCCAGTACCACAAGCACAACGTCGACCGCGCGCTCATTGACCGTCTCCTCGCCGACACCGCCCACGCGCCCACTGGCGGCAACACCTGCGACCTCACCTTCATCGTTGTCGACGACCGCCAAAAACTCGCCGTCCTGCTCGACGGCATCACTGCCGGCCTGGAGCGTTTCGCTCATCCGAAAACGCCGCTTCAACACTACATGAAGGATGCCTCCCGCCGCTACCGCGCCACCGGCGCCGACGAAATTTTTCGCGGCGCCCCGCACCTCCTCATCGCCTCCGCTGGCGAAGCCGCCTACTGCGGCGACGCCGACGTTGTCATCGCCCTGAGCTACTTCGAACTCCTCGCCCACTCCAGCGGCCTCGGAACCACTTGGTGCGATTTCCTGAAATTCATCTTTGACGCCATGCCGGAACTCGCCGCGCCTTTTGGCCTTCCGCTCAATCGTCCCTTCCGCGCCATGCTCTTCGGCCTTCCCTCAGTGCACTACTCGCGCACCGTCCAACGCGACCGCGCGGCTCAAATTAAAACCATTTAGCCCCACCAAAAGATTGACAATGCGGTCGCAGTGTGTTTTAGTGATTCCGTCAAAGTCGCCGGGTTTCTTTCGCGTGTTCTGCGCTGAATTGCTTCGGCAACTCATTTTGTCTTTTTGCCAGATGACCCCCATGCAAAAACGCGGCAAGCCCGCCGTGGCGTGGCACGACCCCTGCCACGCCACACGCCCTGCGCGCAATGCAAGCGCCCGGCTTTCATTTTGCGCCGCGCTTCTCATGGCCTTGGCGTTCGCATTGCACGCGAATGCCGGTGCCGATCCTGTTCTCCGTGGCATGACCCCTGTCCTGCCACAACTCCTCCTCTGCGCCGAGGCCGCTCATCCCGCCATCCAGGCTGAAACCCTGCGCGCCAAAGCCCAGTGGTTTCGCGCCGCCGCCACCGACGGCTTTTATGATCCGCAAATGCAGGCCGGATTGCTCTACGCCGACGGCCCGCTCCGCGCACCTGAATCCTTCCTCCCCGGTTACGTCGAGCAGGACGCGCTCGCCGCCCGCGGCACGCTCACCGTGCCGGTCGATCCCGGCGTTTATCTGCGCGCGTCGCTGACGCATTGGCAGACCTTCGACACACCCGCGGCGCTTCGCGACGGCCACGCCACGGTCGCCGGAATTTCCGCGCAACTGCCGTTGCTCAAGGACCGCGGATTCGAAACCGCCCGCCTCGCCACGCAGTCTGCCGAAGACCTCGCGCGCACCGCCGACGCCCTTCGCGACACGGTTCGCCAAAACGTCCGCCTCAACGTCTCCGCCGCCTACATCGCCCTGCTTCGCGCGCAAGCCGCGTATCAGGAAACCCTCTCCGCTTCAAATCGCGCCGCCCGCATTCTTTCCGAAACCCTCGAACGCGTCGGCCTCTCCGCCAACGCCGCCTACGAGCTCCACACCGCCCGCATGGAAGTCGCCCTCCGCACCGATGACGCCCAGTCCGCCGACAACACCCGCCTTCAATCTCTCGCGCTTCTCGAACAATCCATCGCCTCGCCGCTTCCCGATGACTTCGCGACGCTTCCCGACGAACTCCACCGCTGGGCCGCCCTGTGCCGCGCCTCCGCCATGCTCACCAATTCCGCGCCTGTTTTGCGTCCCGAATTTCGCGCCGCGTTGCAAATGATCGAGGCCCGTTCCTCGCAAACCCGCCTCGCCGCCACGGCCTGCCAATCCGACCTTTCGCTGCGCGCCGGCATTGGCTGGCGCGTTGACGACAGCAACTGGAATTACAACGACGGCGACTCCTTCGGCTGGGAAGGCGGCCTCGTCTGGTCGCGTTCCTTTGACCTCACCGCCGAACGCGAAACCCTTCGCGCCGCCGACGCCGAACTTCAAGCCGCGCATTCCGACGCCATCGACGTCCGCATCCGCATCGACACCGAAACCCTCCGCGCCCGCACCGCGCTTCAATCCGCGCTCCAGCGTTTCGAACACGTCCAGCTCGCCGTCGACGAGGCGCAAAAAAGTCTTGCCGCCGAGGAAGAACGCTTCCGCCTCGGCGAGGGCCGTTCACGCAACGTTCTCGACGCGCAAAAAGATCTCACCAACGCCAACCTCCGTTACCACGACGTCGCCGCCGAACTCCTCCGCGCCTACCTCGACCTCGCCTACGCCGCCGGTCACCTCGCACCATGAGCCTCTTCCGCAAAAAAAAGCGTCCTCCCGAGCCTCCGCCCGAGGATGACCCCAACGCGCCGTCCGTTCCCTGCGACTGGTGCGGCCTTCCCGCCAAGCCCTTGACCGACGGTTTCCACCTTCTCCAAATCGCCTTCGGCCGCCAACAGCAACGGTTCTATTTCTGCTCCGACGCCTGCTACGAAGCCTTCCGCGCCCTTTATCCCTCCCGCATCCATCGCAACTGTTACGAGCAATCCTGCGCCACCTGCGGCGAATGCGAAAAAGTCTACCCCGACGAAATCGCCGGCATCCAATCCATCGCCCCCGAAGGCTCTGCTGTCAAACACGCCCACCGGCGTAAACCAGGATCTTGAAATTGGGGATTTAGAAATTTTCTAAATCCCCCACTTCCTCACTTTCCCAATCTCTAAAATCCTAAATCTCTAAATTCCATGGGCCTTTTCCGATCCACCCGCGGCGAGCAAATCCCGCTCACTTCCCGCACGCGACGCTTCAAATTGTTGCGCGTCCTCTTCATCACGGTTGTCATCACGGTGGCCATCATCGCCGCCGGTTACTTCATCCAACTCAACCGTTACGCCCCCGCCAGCGGCTACCTCACCACCGACCATTACGCTGAAATCCGTTCGCCTGTTTCCGGCCAGGTTGTCGCCATCGACGCCACTTCCGGCCAGCACGTTCTCAAAGGCGCCCTTCTCGTCCGCCTCGACGACACCCTCCAGCGCGCCGATGTCGCCGAACGTGAAAAGGCCCTGCTCAAAAGCCAGGCCGAGCTCGCCCTCCGCGAAGCCGAACTCGCCGACAAACGCCGCCAGATCGAGCACCAAATCGAAGCCGCCGAACTCACCCGCGAGCATGCCGAGGCCCGCCTCAAACTCACCCGCCAACTCGCCGAACGCGGCCTCGCCGCCGCCCGCGAACTCAACGACGACACGTACCAGCTCAAGTCCGCCGAAACCGAACTTCGCCGCCTTCGCGCCTTCGACGTCACCGTTGACGAGCGCCAAATCGACGTCCTCCGCCGCGAAACCGAAGCCCGTCTCGAAGCCCTCCATCGCGCAGAGGCCGACCTCGAGCGCATGACCATTCGCGCGCCCATCGACGGCCTCCTCTCGCGTTATTCTTTTTATCTCGGCGAAGTCGTTCGTCCCGAAGACCTCCTCTACGAAATTTTCGGCGGCACCAATCTCGTCCTCAAACTCCGCGTACCCGAACGCTACGCCACCAAGATCGCCTCCGGCCAATCGATTCGCGTGCTGCTCACCGCGGAAAAGACCATCCTGCCGCATTACCTCCACGGCCGCATTGAGGTCCTTCGCGATGTCATCCAAACCGACGGCGACGCGGCCTACCGCCTCGTCTATTGCTCGCTCGACACACAGGGCCGTCCCATTCCCCCCGGCGCCACGGGCGAAGCCGACATTCTCTACGGCCGCGACAACTTCTGGATCACCCTTTTGGGGC
Source organism: Kiritimatiellia bacterium (assembly GCA_031550185.1). Taxonomy (GTDB): domain Bacteria; phylum Verrucomicrobiota; class Kiritimatiellia; order RFP12; family JAVBOU01; genus JAVBOU01. The sequence goes on from JAVBOU010000173.1 coordinate 22,907, forward strand.
TGTGAATCCAAAACATTAAAAGCTTTGCGGGGCTTGGCTGAGGTTCTGCCACGCCACAAGACGTTACTCAAGCTCGACGAACAACTTGAAGAATTGCGACGTGGCGTCAATGGGGATGTCGATGGTGTTTTCCGGCGGTGTCGCGGCAATGCCGGTGAAGAGCGGAACA
>JAVBOU010000195.1:0-19330 GCA_031550185.1 Kiritimatiellia bacterium
AAAATGCCCAGCATGCGTTCAAAGGTCGGTTGACGCACACCAAACAGACTGAAATATTCGGCGCCCTGCAGTTTTTCAACCCGTAACTCGTTGTTCATGAACAAGTAGCATACAAAAAAGGAGGTTCTGGAACAAGTCTAAGAACCGTTCATCCAATGCCCGGCGCGCCCGGCGGTCGCGCCCCACCCATATATAGCATTTGAACCTGACATTACGACACATTTTTTCAACCCCAACGGGGTTACCGATTATAGCTCATGGTTGCGCGTATTCGCGCTACCATGGGAACGCGCCTGAACACGTATGAACCCCAACACGGGGTTCCCTGATGATGCCGCTCACGAGGCAACCCCGTTGGGGTTGTAACGCCGTATGTCAATGTTACATGAGAACCCTATAGCATGCTGATGCTTACTCACACATATTCCAAGTTATACAAAATAAACATCAAACTATATTTCATGTACACCTATTTCTTTTAGATACCGGTATACACCATCGTAATAGTCATGTGACCGTGTTGGGTCGGCATCACTTCCGTGCGGAACAAAAATGACCATCCCTTGTCTGGCTCGCGTCAACAAAACGCGATAAGCATTTTTCAGATATAATATGCTTTCCGGCTTGTTGATATGCATCCATTTTGAACCTGTAAAGCTATAATGTTCAAAGTGATCTCGGGTAAACCGAAGGTTTGCATCCCAGCATACTATTGTCCAGTCAAGTTCAAGTCCTTGAATATCAAACTCTGTAGCTGTGTCCTCAAGAAAACAAGAAGAGCGCACATCATCCGCAGCATTCAAAAACCAAGTTGTGGCATCTATCTTACTTTGTACCCATATACCGTGGCTACGAAGGCGCCTTGCCCCTGAACTTGCAGTAACGCCAAAACGCTCTGTGCCTTTTGCGTGGCATTGAATCCATGTTTTGGCGTTATCAAAGTTTCTTGTTAAACAAATCGGATAATCCTGGTGCAATCTAGCATATAACGTCTTCGCATTATCCAAATCAACATCGAGTATAGCCTTGACGAATCCAGCGACATTCTCACTTCTAAATGAGCGCAATGAAACCGTTAAGTGTAGCGTTTCAACGACTGTATAGCGCAAACCACCTAACAAATTGTCCAGCGAAAGGTCGCGCGTATATTCACTATCTGTTATCTTGTCCGAAACATAAACATGCCAATCCGGAAAGTCGTGACGAAGCGAATCGAACCATTCGATAAGACCAGCTTCGCCCGTATTTATCTCCTGACCTCCACCAATAAGGCAAATAATCACAGCCCAATCTTTGTGCCGGTCCATAATACAAATAAGAAAATCTGGCTCAGACATCCTAAAATTGGGTATACCCTTTTTCCGTGCCATAAAACCCGACAACATGTCCGCGTTCCATGCGCGCTGTGCCTCATCAAAAATAGCTACTTTTTCGTTCGGCGCTGCGTTTGTTGATATTGCATCATCGCGAAAATGGTGAATGATTTGGATAAATGCCTTTGCTTTTGTCATCGCCTCGGTCTTTTTGACACCAAGCCGCTTGTGTTCATCTCGCGCCAAAGCTTCTTGAAGAACATCAACCAGAGGCTGATTGCCAGACAAAAATACCGCATGCTCGCTTTCATCAAATTTATGACGCTCATTGGCGATATTCAAACCTGCCAAAGTTTTGCCTGCACCAGGAACACCGGTGATAAAGCAGATCGACTTTTGGTGTTCGCGTTTGCTCTTTTCAATGATTGCATTTATCGCTGCTGTCGTTTGATTCAGATTCACAGCGCTAGCGTCATTTCTTGAGATATCGCTCACATTATGGCCACGATACAATGCCTGGGCTGCCTCAATAATGGTAGGTGTGGGTGCATACGGCGAATTCAACCATTGACTTGCATCCAAAGGATTCGCGTTATTTTTCGATAACACATACCGAATTGCATCTGCAATATTGGTTTGATTACACTTGAGTACTTCCAAAATACCTGATTTCATTTCTCTGTCGTCAAATATGCAATTCGGTGCCTTTGTCGCAATGAGCATCGGAGCCAACAAAAGATTGTGACTGGCTTTATGAAAGTTTTTTAGGTCAAGCGCATAATCCGTGACTTGATCAATGGCATGGCGAACATATTCGTGAGCGCCGACTTTGAACTCCAACAAAAACACAATACCATCCACAATGTACACCACGTCTATCCGGTTGCCAATACGCGGGATGGTATACTCAAACAGAACATGCCCTCTGCCGATTTTACTCAGCGCTTCTTTGAGTATACGAATTTCGTCCAACCAAGCATTTCGTTGTAAATCTTCAAGCGCAAAGGGATTATGACGAGCTAATTCGCCAAGGATGGTATTTTCATTGTGCACTAAAAAATCGTGTACACTGTTTGAATAGAATGCTCTTTGCATTTAATCCTTCATAACGCTAGACTTGCTCCAAAATCTGCTTTTGGGGAGGGCAAACGTCCTCTCGTTTAGGTATTGGACCGAGTCTAATGCAGGCGGTTACCAAAATTCCCGTGGCGTGGCAGAGGTCATGCTCTGCCACGGGCGGTTTGTAATGTTTATTCCCACTCGATAGTGGCGGGGGGCTTGGAGGTGATGTCGTAGACGACGCGGTTGACGGCGGGGACTTCGGTGGTGATGCGGCTGGCGACGCGCTCGAGGAGGTCGTAGGGAAGGTGCGCGAATTTGGCCTGGATGAAGTCGCCGGTGTGGACGGCGCGCAAGGCGATAGTGTGGCCGTAGGTGCGCTCGTCGTTGGTGACGCCGACGGAACGGTTGTTGGTGAGGACGGCGAAGTATTGGTTGGGCGTATGGGCGAGGTTGGCGTTGAGAATTTCTTCGCGGAAGATGGCATCAGCGTCGCGGAGAAGATCGAGGCGCTCTTTGGTGAGTTCGCCGACGCAGCGGACGGCGAGACCGGGGCCGGGGAAGGGCTGGCGGTGCGTCAGCGCGTCGGGCAGGCCGAGGTAGGCGGCGGCTTTGCGGACTTCGTCTTTGAAGAGGAGTTTGACGGGTTCAACGATGCCTTTGAATTGGATGCGGGCGGGAAGGCCACCGACATTGTGGTGGGATTTGACGGGCTTGCCGCCTTCGAGGCCGCTTTCGATGATGTCGGGGTAGATGGTGCCTTGGGCGAAGAAGTCGAGCTGGCCGAGTTTGCGGGCTTCTTCCTCGAAGACGCGGATAAATTCTTCGCCGATGATCTTGCGTTTTTGCTCGGGGTCGGTGACGCCTTTGAGGGCGGCGAGGAAGCGGTCCTGGGCGTTGATGGAGATGAGGTTGAGACCGAATTGCCGGCGGAAGATTTGCTCGACTTCGCGGGGTTCGTTTTTGCGCATGCAGGCGTGGTCGACGAAGACACAGGTGAGCTGCTTGCCGACGGCCTTGTGAAGGAGGAGGGCGCAAACGGAGGAGTCGATGCCGCCGGACATGCCGAGGAGGATGTGGTGGGAGCCGACTTGCTGGCGGATGTCGGCGATGGCGTCGTTGACAAATTCGGCGGTACCCCAGTCGGCGGTGAAGCCGGCGTCGTGGACGAGGAATTTGTTGAGCGTGGCGGCGTCGCAGGGCAGGTCGCTCAGGTCGAGGACGGGGATGTTGAGGGCCTTGACGTGGGCGGGGATGTCGGCGTGGGCGGCGTCGGAGAATTGGGCGCCGCGCTGGAGGATGACGGCTTTGGGATTGCGGCTGGCGATGCGCTCGGCGGAGGCGGAGGCGGGAAGGACTTCGCAATAAATGTCGAGGGAGCGGATGATTTTGGCGGTTTTCTGGCTGTTGATGGAGCCGAAGTCGAGAATGAGGGCGAGTTGGTGTTGGGCGGCCATGGGGCGTGTTCCTTGGGTTTGTGGGTTATTCGAAAAGGGGCGTGGAGAGGTAGCGTTCGCCGCCGTCGGGAAGTATGACGACGATGTTTTTATCGTGAAATTCCGGGCGTTCGGCGAGGCGCGCGGCGGCGAGCGCGGCGGCGCCGGAGGAGATGCCGACGAGCAGGCCCTCCTCGCGGAAGAGGCGGCGGGTGAAGGCGATGGCCTCGTCGCCCGTCACGCGTTCGACGCGGTCGACGAGCGCGAGGTCGAGCGTGGCGGGGATGAAACCGGCGCCGATGCCCTGGATTTTGTGCGGCGACGGGGTCAACGGTTGTTTCGCGAGCGCCTGCGAAATAACGGGGCTTTCGTCGGGCTCGACGGCAACGGCGAGGATTTGCTTTTTGGACTTGAGGAAACGCGCGGTGCCGGTGAGCGTGCCGCCGGTGCCGACGCCGGCGACGAAGAGGTCGATGTTGCCTTCCGTGGCGGCCCAGATTTCGGGGCCGGTGGTTGCCTCGTGAATGGCGGGATTGGCGGGGTTGCTGAACTGCTGGGGCATGAAGAGCGTGTGCGGGTTGCGGACGAGGAGCTCTTCGGCGCGCTGAATGGCGCCGGTCATGCCCAGCGGGCCGGGCGTGAGGATGAGTTGCGCGCCAAGCGCGGCGAGGATGCGGCGGCGTTCGGCACTCATGGTTTCGGGCATGGCGAGGATCAGCGGATAGCCGCGCGCGGCGGCGACGGAGGCGAGGGCGATGCCGGTGTTGCCGCTCGTGGGCTCGATAATGGTCATGCCGGGTTTGAGCACGCCGCGCGCTTCGGCGTCGCGGATCATGGCCACGCCGATGCGGTCCTTGACGGAATAGGAGGGGTTGCGCGCCTCGTGCTTCGCGTAGACATTCCCGCGGGTCACGCGATTCAGGCGGACGAGTGGCGTGTTGCCGATGGAAAGCGCCAAATTTGAAAACATGAAAAACCTCGTGTGGGTGATGACCTGCAATGGGGACGCTAGTTTAACGCAGATTCCGGGGGCAGGGCAAGATTCTTTTTGGGCGTGTGAAAAAATGTCGCCGTGCATGGGGATAGAATGACGGGCGCGGATTGTGCTAAAATGCGCGCAAAGGAATGCCGCCATGTCAATCATTCACGAGATTCTCCGGGACGCCATCGCGCACGGCGCGTCCGACGTCCACCTCAAGTCCAACCAGCAGCCCTTCTTTCGCGTCAACGGCGAGCTTGCGCCGTCGGGTTACGAAAAAATTCCGGCGGACATGATGCACGCGATCGTCGAGGACCTCACGCCGCTGCACGCGAAGGCAACCGTGGCGCAGGGGCGCGAAATGGACTTCTCGCATCATGAGGAGGGCGTGGGCCGCTTCCGCGTCGCCTTCTTCATGGGCCAGGGACTTCCCGCGATGACGCTGCGCTGCGTGAAGACCAAGGTGCCGACCATTGAGGAGCTGCGCCTGCCGCCGGTGATCGAACGCTTCAGCGCGCTCAGCCGCGGCGTGGTGATTGTCGCGGGCGCGACGGGCTGCGGAAAATCCTCGACGCTCGCCGCGATCATCCAGCTCATCAACGCGCGTTTGCGGCGCCGCATCGTCACGATCGAGGATCCGATCGAGTATCTTTTTGAGGATCAACAAAGCGTCGTGACGCAGCGCGAAATCGGGCTCGACACCGAATCATTTTCCAGCGGTCTGCATTACGTGCTGCGGCAAAATCCCGACATCATTTTGATCGGCGAAATGCGCGACGCCGAGACCATCAAAACCTCGCTGCTCGCGGCGGAGACCGGCCACCTTGTCTTCACCACATTGCACTCCGTGACCGCCGCGCAGGCGTTGCCGCGCCTGCTCAACGAAATCCCGAAAACCGAGCATCCGCAAATCCAGGCCTCGCTCGCGGAAAACTTGCAGGCCGTCATTTGCCAGCGGTTGCTGACCGACGTCGACGGCTTTCTCATCCCCGCGGTCGAGGTGCTGCTTAACACGCCGACAGTGAAAAAACTTTTGCAAAAAGGAACCTTCGAAGTGTTGCAAACCGCGATCGAGGCAGGCATTGAGGACGACATGCAATCCTTTGACCAGTCGCTCCACATGCTTGTACAGGAAAACATTGTCACGCCCGCCGCCGCGCTCGCCGCCGCCACCAATCCCGAACAATTCCAAATGCTGCTCAAGGGCATCAAGGTCGAGGATTCCCGCCGCATTCTCTCCAGCGCGTCGTGATGAAACAAGTCATCCTCATCCCCGATTCCTTCAAGGGCACCATGTCCTCCTCGCGCGTGTGCGCCATCATGCGCGATGCCATCCACACGCATTTTCCGCAATGTGACATCGTCTCGATTCCCGTGGCCGACGGCGGCGAGGGAACCGTCGATTGCTTTCTCGAATCAGTCGGCGGCGAAAAAATATCCTGCCGCGTTACGGGTCCGCTCGGCGGCGAAATCGACAGCTTTTACGGCATTCTTCCTGATCAAACCGCAGTCATCGAAATGGCCGCCGCGGCCGGACTTCCAATGGTGGCGGGCCGCGAAAATCCGCTGATCACCACCACGTTCGGCGTCGGCCAGCTCATGCTCGACGCCGTGCAACGCGGATGCAAAAATCTGATTGTTGGCCTCGGCGGCAGTTGCACCAACGACCTTGGCGCCGGCATGGCCGCCGCCGCGGGCGCGCGATTTGTCAACCGCGACGGACAAACATTTGTTCCTGTCGGCGGCACGCTCAATCAAATTGCCGGCATCGACCTGAGCGAACTGCAAAAGCGTTTCGACGGCGTGCGCGTCACCGCAATGTGCGACATCGACAATCCGCTTTACGGCGACGACGGCGCGGCGAAAATTTTCGCGCCGCAAAAAGGGGCCACGCCCGAGATGGTCGCCCACCTCGACGCACAGTTGCGTGCCGCGGCCCGCGTCATCGAGCGCGAACTCGGCCGCGACATTTCAAACCGTCCCGGCGCCGGCGCCGCGGGCGGTATGGGCGCGGGCATCGACGCGTTTTTCGGTGCCGCATTGCAATCCGGAATCCGCACCGTACTCGACACCGTGGACTACGAAACGCGCATCGACGGCGCGGACTTCATTTTCACCGGCGAGGGCAAACTCGACACGCAAAGCTTGCGCGGCAAAGTGGTCATCGGCGTGGCACAGCGCACGTCCTGCCACGCGCCGGTCATCGCGTTTGTCGGCGACATCGGCGACAATATCGCGGCGGCGTACGACAACGGCGTCTCCGCCATCTTCAGCATTAACCGCCTTGCCATTGACTTCGCCACCGCCCGCCTGCGTTGCGAACAGGACTTGCACCTCACGGTCGACAACTTCGCACGCCTCATCAAACGCCTCACAAACTGACATGAACACCACGCTTCTTCAAACCCTTCTCCACACGCACGCGACGCCCGGTGATGAACATGAGATTGCCGAGTTGCTCGCCGCCGCGTGGCAGAGGTCGGGCCTTGCCACGAGACATCTCGGCGCGCGCGCGGTCTATGCGGACAGTGCGCCGCGTTCGCGCAAGCCCGTGTTGCTCATCGCGGCGCACATGGACGCGTGCGGGTTCGCGGTCGACCGTTTTCTGGCGCGCGGTTTTGGGCTCACCGCGCTCGGATATCCCAGTGTTACCAAAGCCTCGACGCCGGCGGTGTTGAAGACGCGCGCGGGGCTTGTCGAGGGAACCGTGCGCCGCACGCTGCACGAAGGAAGTCCGTCAACTTTCAGCTTTCATCCCAAGTCCAAAACGTGTCTCGATGTGCGGCACGGCGACCGCGTCGCGTTCGCGCCGTCTTTTGCGCGCGACGGGCAAACCATTGCCTCGCCCTTTCTCGACAACCGCCTTGGTTGCTGGGTGCTGACGTTGCTCGCGCCGATGCTCCGCACCTGGACGTCGCCCTATCGCATTGTCCTTGGCGCGACGTCATCCGAGGAAATGTGCGGCCACGGCGCGCCGGCGCTTGCACACGAATTGCGTCCGCACGCGACGCTGATCCTCGACACCACGTACGCCAATCCCGATCAGCGCGTCAAATGCGGAAAGGGTCCGGTGCTGACGCTGTCCGACGCGTCGACGCTGTTGTCGCTGAATGTGCGCGACCACTTTATCGACCTTTTCAAAAATGCGAGTTTGCCGTTGCAAACCGAGGTTTACAATTTTTCGGGAACCGACGCGAAAGCTTTCCCGCTCGCCGGTCTGCCGGGTCCGGTCGTGCCGCTTCTATTGCCGACCACGGGCAATCACTCCGCGCTCGAAACCGCGCACCTTGATGATGTCGACACATTGCTGCGCGCGCTGCCCCTCATCGTGGCGCGTAAAATCCCCAATTGAATATTTTTTTGAAGGGTGTTTGAGCGTTTGACAGCATGGGGGTGAGTTGGTATGGTATTCCCGCGACAGGAACATTGTGCTTGTTGTGAACCGGACTGGAGAATTTATGAATCGGTTGTGCTGCGTGTGTTGCATGGGGGTGTTGACGATTGCCTTGACGGGGTGTGACCGAAAGGCGAAGGCGCCGGCGCCGCCGCCGCAATTGCCGGTCGTGGTGGAGCCAGTGGGGCAGCAGGACGTGGAGGTGGTGTCGTCGTGGATCGGCACGACAAAGGGATTCATTGACGCGCAGATCAGGCCGAAGGTGCAGGGGTATTTATTGGAGCAGTTGTATACGAATGGCGCGTATGTGGCAAAGGGCACGTTGTTGTTTACGATTGATCCGCGGCCGTTCCAGGCGGCGCTGGACGCGGCGGCAGCGCAAAAGAAGTCGGCGGAGTCACAGAAGAAAAAGTTTCAGCAGGATGTGGACCGCTACACGCCGCTGGCGGCAAGCGGCGCGGTGAGCCAGGAGGATTTGGACACGGCGGTGGCGCAACGGGATGTGGCGGAGGCGTCGATCCTGGAGGCGGAGGCGTCGATTGAGCAGGCGCGGTTGAATTTGGACTGGTGCAAGGTGACGGCGCCGATCGAGGGGTTTGCGGGCATCAGCAACGCGCAGGTGGGTGATCTGGTGAGCCCGGCGGATTTGCTGACGACGCTGTCGTGCGTGAATCCGATCAAGGTTCAGTTTCCGATCAGCGAACGGGAGTATCTGGCGGCGAGCGAACGGTTGCTGGCCGGCGGAACGAACGCGCCGGTGATCACGCTGCTGCTGGCGAATGACAAGCCGTTTGGCGAGAAGGGAACGGTGTCGGGGATTGACGACCAGGTCGGCGTGAGCACGGGGACGATCCGTGTGGAGGCGCAGTTTGCGAATCCGAAAAATTTGTTGCGTCCGGGGCAGTACGCGCGGGTACAGGCGGTGACGGGCGTGTTGAAAGGCGCGCTGATGGTGCCGCAACGGGCGGTGGTGGAGTCGCAGGGCGCGCGGACAGTGACGGTGGTGGGTTCGGACAGTGTGGCGAAGGTGACGCCGGTGGTGACCGGGCCGCGGGTCGGCTCGAACTGGGTGATCACGGCGGGCGTGAAGGCGGGGGACCGGGTGGTGGTGGAGGGATTGCAAAAGGCGCGGCCGGGAACCAAGGTGATGCCGCTGACGGCGGAGGAGTTTAAACACCAGATGGCGGCGGCGCTCGCGGCGTCGACCAACGCGCCGGCGAAGAAGTAAAGGACGGTTCACTCTTTTATGTGCAAGTTTTTTATCAACCGTCCGATTGTCGCCATGGTGATTGCGATCCTCATGGTATTGCTGGGGATTGTGGCGATGCTGGGGCTGCCGGTGGCGCAGTATCCGGACATCGCGCCGCCGGAGATTCAGTTGTCGGCGACGTATCCGGGCGCGGACGCGCTGACGCTGGAGCAGTCGGTCGCGACGCCGATTGAACAGCAGATGAGCGGCGTGGATTACAGCCTTTACGTGCAGTCGATCAACGACAGCTCGGGCACGACGACGATGAAGGTGGGATTTGACGTGGCGACGGATCCGAACACGGATCAGATTCTCGCGCAGATGCGGTATTCGCAGGCGGAGTCGCAGTTGCCGGCAGACGTGCGGAATTACGGCGTGACAATCAAAAAGGCGACGTCGTCGCCGCTGGCGTTGTTCGCGTTGTCGTCGCCGAACAAGACGTATGACTCGCTCTATCTCGCGAACTACGCGATGATCAACATCAACGACCCGATGTCGCGCGTGCCGGGTGTGGGACAGGTGACGATTTTCGGCGCGGGGCAGTATGCGATCCGCCTGTGGGTGAAGCCGGATTTGCTGGCGCGCTTGAATGTGACGGCGACGGACGTGGTGGCCGCGATCAACGCGCAAAACACGGTGAATCCGTCGGGCAAAATCGGCGACGAACCGATTCCACCGGGGCAGGAGTTTACGTACACCGTGCGGTCGCAGGGGCGGCTTGTTTCGGAGGAGGAGTTCGGCAACATCATCGTGAAGGCGAATCCGGACGGGACGATCATTCATGTGCGCGACGTGGGCGACATCGAGCTCGGTGCGCAGGTGTACAACCGCATCGCGCGGCTGAACGGAAACCCCGCGGCGGTCATCGCGATCTACCAGTTGCCGGGCGCGAACGCGATCAACACGATGAAGGCGGCGACGGCGCTGATGGAGGAGAAGAAGGCGGTTTTCCCGGATGACATGGAGTACACGGTGTCGCTGGACACGACGCTGGCCGTGACCGAGGGCATCAACGAAATCGTCAAGACGCTGGGCGAGGCGCTGGTGTTGGTGATCATCGTGGTGTTTCTGTTTTTGCAAAACTGGCGCGCGACGCTGATCCCGTTGCTGGCGGTGCCGGTGTCGCTGGTGGGCGCGTTTGTGGTCTTCCCGGTGCTGGGTTTTTCGATCAACACGCTGTCGCTTTTCGGACTCGTTCTGGCGATCGGTTTGGTGGTGGACGACGCGATTGTCGTGGTCGAGGCGGTGGAGCATCACATCGAGGAAGGCATGTCGCCAAAGGACGCGGCGTTGAAGGCGATGGAGGAGGTCGCAGGGCCGGTGGTGGCGATCGCGCTGATCCTCGCGGCGGTGTTCATTCCGACGGCGTTTATTCCGGGCATCACGGGCCGCCTCTACCAGCAGTTCGCGGTGACGATTGCGATTTCGGTGATCATCTCGGCGTTCAACGCGCTGTCGTTGTCGCCCGCGCTGGCGGCGTTGATTTTGCGTCCGCGCAAAAAAAGCCGCGGCCCGCTTGCGTGGTTCTTCGGCAAGTTCAACATCTTTTTCGAACGTTGCACCAACGGTTACATCGGCGTGTGCAAATCCGCGATTCGCAAGACGTTCATCTCGCTGTTGCTGCTCGTTGGCGTGTGCGTGTTGACGGCGCGCGTGGGCGGCAAATTACCGAGCAGCTTTTTGCCGGAAGAGGATCAGGGCTTCTTCTACCTCAACGTGCAGTTGCCGGCCGCGGCGTCGTTGCAACGGAGCGATGCTTTCTGCGGCGAGATCGAGCAGGTGCTGAAGAACACACCGGGCATCGCGTACTACACCACGGTCGTGGGTTACTCGCTGCTGAGCCAGGTCACCGCGTCGTACAACGCGTTTTACTTCATTTCACTCAAGCCGTGGAGTGAGCGCAGGGATCCCGAACTGGTCGCGGCGAAAATCATCGAAAATCTTAACCGCAACCTCGCCGCATTGCCGACAGGTGTTGCGTTCGCCATCGCGCCGCCCGCGATTCCCGGCATCGGCACATCCGGCGGCATCACGTTCATTCTCGAAGACCGCGCCGGCAAGGACATCACATTCCTCGACGCGCAAACCCAGCGCTTCATGGCCGAGGCGCGCAAACGTCCGGAATTTGCCACGCTCATGACCACATTGCTCGCCGACACGCCGCAAATGTTCGCCGAGGTCGACAAGGAAAAAGTCATGAAGCAGGGCGTCGATATTGCGGACGTTTACAAAGCGCTCCAAGTCTACATGGGCGGCGCGATGGTCAACCTCTTCAACCGCTTCGGCCGCACCTGGCAGGTCTATGTCCAGGCCGACGGAGCGTACCGCAAGGACACCGGCAGCCTCGCGCTTTTTTACGTCCGCAACAGCGACGGCGACAGCGTCCCGCTCTCCGCGCTCGTCAACATCCACGAGAGTTTCGGCGCGGAATTCACGCAGCGTTACAACGGCTACCGCTCCGCGCAAATCAACGCCGTGCTCAAGCCCGGCTATACGTCGCAGGACGGCATGGCCGCGCTCGAAAAAGTTTTCCACGACACCATGTCCAGCGAAATGGGTTTCGACTACGCGGGCATGTCGCTCCAGGAATACATCGCCAGCAAGGGCATTCCCTCCTCCGTTATTTTCGGTCTTTCGCTTCTCGCCGTCTTCCTCATTCTCGCCGCGCAATACGAAAGCTGGATGCTGCCTTTCAGCGTTCTGCTCGGCACGCCTGTCGCCGTCTTCGGTGCCTTCCTCGCGTTGCGCTTCACCGGCCTTGAGAACAACGTCTACGCGCAAATCGGCCTTGTCATGCTCATTGGCCTTGCCGCGAAAAACGCCATTCTCATCGTGGAGTTTGCGAAGATGGAATACGACCGCGGCGAATCGGTTTTCGACGCCGCGATCGCCGCCGCAAAGTTGCGCTTGCGGCCCATTCTCATGACCGCCTTCGCCTTCATTCTCGGTGTCATGCCCCTGGTCACTGCCACCGGCGCGGGCGGCATTTCGCGCCGCGTTCTCGGCTCCACCGTGCTCGGCGGAATGCTCGCCGCGACCTTCCTCGCGATCTTCATCATTCCCGTCTCCTACACCTTCATCATGAAGCTTGCCGGCAACGACACAAAGAAGGAAGCAGTCGATCAAGCCAAAAAAATCGCCTCGCTGATTGCGGTGCTCGCGGTGCCGTTGTTCCTGGCCGGTTGCAAGCTCGGCCCCGACTACAAGCGCCCCGATGTTGAAACGCCTGAGGAGCATCGCGCCGCCGTCACCAACACGCCCGCATCCATCGCCGACCTTCCGTGGTGGCAGGTCTTCAACGATGCCACGCTCAGCCATCTCATCCCCAAGGCACTGCTCAACAACTACGACCTCGACACCGCGCGCGCCAACCTCACCCAGGCCCGCATCGCCATCCTCTCCGCGCGCGCCGACGCCCTGCCGCAACTCTCCGGCGACCTCGGCCTCGCCCGCGAATCCACCTTCCAAATCCGCAAGCCTTACAACTTTTACAACGCCCTTCTCTCCGCCACGTGGGAGCTCGACATCTGGGGCCGCATCGCCCGCAACACCGAGGCCGCGCAGGCTTACGCCGATGCCGCCGAAGCCGAATACCGCGGCACGCTTCTGCTCGTCACCGCGCAGGTCGCGCAAAGCTGGAACACGCTTCTCGCCCTCGACCGCCAGTACGTCATCGCCACCAACACCGCGCAGATTTACACCGACACGCTCAAGCTCTTCACCGAGCGTTACGAGGGCAAGGTCGACGACCGCCTCTCCGTCGAATCCGCGCGCGCCTCGCTCGCCAACACCCGCGCCACGGTGCAGGACATCCTTGCGCAAATCGCCGCGCAGGAAAACGCGCTCTGCCTGCTTCTGGGCGAGCCTCCCGCTTCGATCGCGCGCGCCTTCCCGCCGCCGCCCGTGGCGACCAACACCGTGGTTGAAATTCCCGCCGGTCTTCCCTCGCAACTCCTTCAACGCCGCCCCGACATCCTCATGGCCGAGGGCCGCCTCCACGCCGCCTCCGCGCTCATCGGCGCGGCATACGCCGACTTCTTCCCGCGACTCGGCCTCACCGCCGGTTTCGGCTCGCAAAGCGCCGCGCTCAGCGACTTCCTGAAAAGCAAAACCAAAGTCTGGAACATCGGCGGCGACATCTCCGCGCCGATCTTCCAGGGTGGACGTCTCGCCGCGCAATACGCCTCCCAAAAGGCCGCCTACGACGGCGCGCTGGCCGATTACAAGAAGACCGTTACCTCTGCTTTTGGCGACGTTGCCACCACACTCGAACGCCGCACCCGCCTCATCCTTCAGGCCGAGCAATACGACATCGCCGTCCGCGCTCTCCGCGAGGCCGTCAACCTCTCCCTCCAGCGTTACACCATCGGCAAGGCCAGCTACTACGAGGTACTCCAGGCGCAGGAAAAACTCTTCCCCGCCGAGACCGCTTTTGTCCAGGTCTCCGCCGACCTCACCGATACCACCATCCAGCTTTACCTCGCCCTTGGCGGCGGCTGGCGGCTCCCCGCCTCCATCCTCAACTGGCTCCCGCCCAATGCCCCCGCGGAGGAGGAGAAAACGCCATGAACATTCTGCGCGGATTAACCTCTCGCCGAAATCCGGACAAGCTTTTGTCCCAAGATAAAAGCCTCTCCACCGCCCGGAACGCCCGGCGCGCGCGCGCCATCTTTTCTGCGTTTCTCGTTTCGCTGTTCCTGCTTCCGCTCGTCTCCCTCGCGCAGACCAATGTCGTTGAACAGGCCGGCACGACCGGCGCCGACGAGCTCATTGACCGCGCGACCAACTTCCAAAACTTTCTTCTGCACCATGTCCTCGGCCTCAAGGACATTCCGCTGTTGCATCACGACGCCGCCTCCGCAATTGTCTGCCTGCTGATTCTTCTTGCCATCGGCACGTACGCCATCCACCGCCAGCGCCGCCGCCATCTCAGCGTGCGGCCGCAGGGACTTTACAACCTGCTCGAAACGCTCGCGGTGTTCGTGCGCGACCAGATCGCTATCCCCGCGCTCGGCCCCGAGGACGGCCTGCGCATGACGCCGCTGCTCTGCACCTATCTCTCCGCGATTTTCATCATGAACGGCATCGGCCAGATTCCGCTCTTCGCCTCGCCGACGGGCAACGTCAACATCTGCGCCGCCCTCGCGCTCACCACGCTCACGCTCATCCTCGCCGCCGCCGCGCGCCGCGGACCGATGGGGCTGGTCAAGCTCGTGCTCGTCGAATCGCCGTCGAAAATCCTCCGCCTCCTCATGGCGCCGCTGGAGCTGATCACCTTCTTCAGCCGCATCTTCTCGCTCACGATTCGTCTCTTCGCGAACATGCTGTCGGGCCACATCATCATCTTCACGCTGCTGAGCTTCAGCTACATTTACAAGCAGCTCTACATTCTGCCCTTCTCCGTCTTTTTCGCCGCCTGCTTCGCGCTCTTCGACTTGGCGATCGCCGCGCTCCAGGCCTACATTTTCACGCTCCTGACCGCAACCTACATCGGTCTGGCGCTCAACCCCGAACACGAATAAAGGAACGATCATGAACCTCTCAGTTCTTGCCACCATCGGAGCCGGACTCGCCGCCATTGGCGCGGGCATTGGCGTCGGACTTATCGGCGCGCACGCCCTCGAGGCCATCGCCCGCCAGCCGGAATCCGCCGGCAAAATCCAGGCCGTCATGCTCATCGCCGCCGGCATGGTCGAAGGCGTCGCGCTCTTCGCGCTGCTGATTTGCTTCCTGAAGTAAAACCCCCAACCTCCAAATCCCCATGATCCCTTTAGCCGCACTTTTCAAGTTGCCGGAAAAAGTCACGGATGTCAGCTTCGTCATGATCGCGCTCTCGTGGCTCGTCTTCGGCTTGGCTTTCTTCCTCATCTCCCGGTGGGTTTGGAAGCCCATCGTCAACGCCCTCGCCAAGCGCGAATACGACGTGCGCGAAAAACTCCTCAAGGCCCACGAGGCCGAAGAGGCGCTGGCCAAGGCCGAAGCGGACAAAGCCAAACTTTTGCAGGACGCCCACGCCCAGGCGCAACGCGTCACGCAACAGGGCGTCGAGCTCGGCCGCAAGACCCAGGCGGAAATCGAGAAGCAGGCCCGCGCCGACGCCGACGCGCTCCTCCAATCCGCGCAGGACCAGGTGGCACGTGAACGCCAGCAACTCCAGGCCCAAATGCGCGACCAGGCCGTCAACCTCGCGACCGACATGGCCCAAAAACTCCTCGCCAGCCAGTTCACCGCTGACGACGCGAACACCTTCACCAACCTCATGATCGACAAGATCAAAACCGCCAAAGCCTGACGTGAAACGCTCCCATAACAAAGAGGCCAACCGCGCCGCCCGCGTCCTCCTCCAGGCCGCCATCGGCCAGAACTGCCTCGACGCCGTGACCGCCGACATCCGCGGACTTGCCGACGCCATCGCCGGCCTCGAGCGCGACTCCGGCCCGTGGCCCGACCTCATCCGTCAGCGCCGCCTCGCCGGCAACTTCAACCGCCTCGCGCCCCTCCTCGCCGACGCGCTCACCGCACCGCTCGCCAAAAAATTCATCACGCTCCTGCCGCAGTTCAATCTCCTTCCGGCATTGCCGCAAGTCTGTTCCGCATACATCGAGGCGTGCGACGCGCACCACAACATCACGCCCGTTCAAATCACCACCGCGCAGCCGGTCGATGCCGACATGCGCACCCGCATCGAGGCCGCCCTTTCCGAACGCCTCAACACGCAGCTCCGCGCCGAATACGCCACCGACCCAGGGCTCATCGCCGGCTTCACCTACTCCACGCCCGACCGCGCCGGCGACTTCTCACTCAGCGGCGCCCTCCGCCAACTCCGGCACAACCTCATCTCCACTCCTCTCGCACAACCAAAGGCCTCATCATGAACGCAGACGACATCGGCGCCATCCTCAAACAGCAGCTTGCCTCCGTCTCCACCCAGCCGCAGGACGATGAAATCGGGCACGTCCTCTCCGTCGGCGACGGCGTCGCGCGCGTCACCGGCCTCACCGCCGTCATGGCCGGCGAGGAAGTCATCTTCAAGTCCGGCACCCGCGGCCTCGCCCTCAACCTCGAAGAGGAATTTGTCGGCGTCGCCATCCTCGGTTCCGACGCCGACGTCGAGGAGGACGACGAAGTCCGCCGCACCAAAAACACCATCCAGGTTCCCTGCGGCGAAGCCCTTCTCGGCCGCATCGTCGACGGCCTCGGCAACCCCATCGACGGCGGCGAACCCTTCCCCGACTCCGTCACCATGCGCCCCGCCGAAGCCCCCGCACCCGGCATCATCCAGCGCGCCAACGTCAAGGAGCCCCTCATGACCGGCATCGTCATGATCGACTCCCTCACCGCCATCGGCCGCGGCCAGCGCCAGCTCATCATCGGCGACCGCAAAACCGGCAAGACCACCATCGCCATCGACACCATCCTCAACCAGGCCGACAAGGACGTTTATTGCTTCTACGTTGCCATCGGCCAGAAGCGCTCCACCATCGCCCAGCTCCACGAAACCCTCAAGCAGCGCGGCGCGATGAAGTACACCACCATCATCGCCGCCACCGCCTCCGACCCCGCGCCCGTCCAGTACCTCGCCCCCTTCACCGCCACCGCCATGGCCGAGCACTTCCGCGACAACAAAAAACACGCCCTCATCATCTACGACGACCTCACCAAACACGCCCAGGCCTACCGCCAGCTCTCCCTCCTCCTTCGCCGCCCCCCTGGCCGCGACGCCTTCCCCGGCGACAACTTCTACCTCCACTCCCGCCTCCTCGAACGCTCCGCCAAACTCTCCGAAGAGCTTGGCAGCGGCTCCCTCACCGCCCTCCCCATCGTCGAAACCCAGGCCAGCGACATCTCCGCTTACATCCCCACCAACGTCATCTCCATCACCGATGGCCAACTCTTCCTCGAATCCTCCACCTTCAACGCCGGCCAGCGCCCCGCCATCAACCCCGGCACCTCCGTCTCCCGCGTCGGCGGCGATGCCCAGAGCAAGCTCATCAAAATGGTCTCCAGCTCCCTGCGCATCGACCTCGCCCAATACCGCGAGCTCGCCTCCTTCTCGCAGTTCGTCTCCGACCTCGACCCCGCCACCTCCGCCCGCCTCGAGCAGGGCCGCCGCGCCATGACCGCCCTCAAACAAGGCGTCCACGCCCCCATGCCCCTCGCCAACCAAGCCATGCTCCTCCTCGCCGCCACCTCCGGCCTCCTCACTCAAATCCCCAACGACGCCGTCAAGCCCTTCCAAAAAGCCCTTGACGACGCCCTCGGCACCACCCTCAAACCCCTCGCCGACGAACTCAACACCTCCCCCGCCGATCCCAAACCCCTCAAAGACAAAATGCTCGCCGCCCTCCAAACCCTCGTCGACGACTTCAAAACCGCCCTGCCGCAAAAGCCCGACGAACACGCCCCCGCCGGCGCCAGGCCCAAATCCCCCAATCTCTAAAATCCCATGAGCTCCATTCGCGAATACACCCAAAAAATTGCCTCCCTCAAAGGCATGGGCCGCATCACCAAAACCATGAAAATGGTCGCCGCCGGCTACTACCGCCGTTCGCAAGACCTCCTCCGCGCCGCCATCGAATACAACCAGCACTGCGAACACCTCTCCCGCATCGCCGAATCCCTCTGCCCTGGCGTCCCCCCCGTCGTCAAAAACACCTCCACCGCCACCCACCTCCTCATCATCTCCTCCAACCGCGGCCTCTGCGGCTCCTACAACGCCGCCATCGCCCGCCTCGTCCACAAATTCGCCCGCGAAAAAAACCTCGCCCCCAACGAACTCTCCGTCTCCTACGCCGGCTCCAAAGCCCTCACCCTCCTCCACAACTCCTTCCCCCCCGTCGAAAACTTCGAACTCAACGCCGAGCTCCCCACCCCCGACGAATGCCTCGGCATGGCCATGCGCATCTACACCCGCTTCCGCCAAAACCAATTCGGCAACCTCTACATCGCCTACACCAAAAGCAAAAACGCCCTCGCCTCCGAACCCCTCATCCAGCAACTCGTCCCCTTTGCCCCCCTCCCCGACGATTCCTCCGCCAACACCCACCAATCCCCACCCACCAATCAGCACTCAGCAAACAGCAATCAGCAATTCCCCGACCCCCTCATGCTCCCCGATCCCGTCGCCGTCCGCGACCTCCTCCGCGCCCAGACCATCATCTCCCGCCTCTACCTCGCCCGCGCCCACGCCGCCACCGCCGAACACGCCGCCCGGCGCGCCAGCATGGACAACGCCTCCGCCAACATCAACAAACTCACCGACCACTACATCCAGCTCCGCAACACCGCCCGCCAGGCCAACATCACCCGCGAACTCACCGAAATCGTCTCCGGCGCCGAATCCCTCAACAACCCCTAAAACCAAGGCCCCCACCATGACCCCCAACACCCCCACCCCGGCCACCCCTTCCCCCGACAATCAGCAATCAGCAATCAGCAATCAGCAATCCATCACCGGCCGCATCACCCAAGTCAACGGCGCCGTCGTCGACGTCCAATTCCCCGACGGCAAACTCCCCCGCATCCTCTCCGCCCTCCGCACCACCAACCCCTCCCTCTCCGACAAACCCCTCAACCTCGTCCTCGAAGTCTCCCAGCACCTCGGCGACGACCGCGTCCGCCGCATCTCCATGTCCACCACCGACGGCCTCACACGCGGCGCCGACGTCCACTACACCTCCGACTCCCTCCAAATGCCCGTCGGCAAAGCCGTCCTCGGCCGCGTCCTCAACCTCCTCGGCGAACCCATTGACAACAAGGGCGACCTCACCCCCGACACCCTCCTGCCCATCCACGGCCCCGCCCCCTCCCTCGAAGAACAATCCACCACGCAGGAAATCCTCGTCACCGGCATCAAAGTCATCGACCTCCTCTCCCCCTACCGCAAAGGCGGCAAAATCG
>JAVBOU010000147.1:0-26428 GCA_031550185.1 Kiritimatiellia bacterium
TTTTCGTTTCCGGTTTCAGACCCTTTCCGCGCCTGTTCGTTTACCGGCCCCGCCCACGTCAAAAAAAGCACGCTCCACGCGGCTTTTTTGACTTTGTTGTGGCTGGTTGTAGATCATTGTTCCTGTTCGTATGTTTCAACGCTGAAAATTACAACCCATGAGTAAGACGGTGACAAATAAAAGAAAAAAAATCAACAACAGGCGGTCGTATTTCCACATGAGCCATTTCGAATGCAATTTTGTGTGAAAGAAGTTCATGAAATTGTAATTATAGGCGCTGACATGATGGTTGACAAGGGTGTTTGGAAAAACAGCAGGATAACAACATTAACGCTTGCGTCCCAACGAAGCAGGTCGATTTCGGCGGTTCAATTTCATGCGCCCGTTCACTGGCGAAAATAGAAATGCCTAATGTGAAGATACGCCCCCTATGTCCGACATGCAGCAACCCCTACTTAGGAAATTTTTCATACCAAGCGGCATCATCATACAGCCCCAATGCCCTTGCTTCTTCGTCTGACCGGAATTTTGTATCCAAATCGACAACAATTCCGGACACGTGCATGATTTCGTTTGTTAACGCAATATAGAAGCCTTCCGGTTTGCTGTTCTCCAAAAGAAATGTTCGCATTGCATTGTATGGATCAATAATGCCAATATTTCCAGAGTCCGGAAAATACGCCAGGCTCCACCATTGGCCGCCACGGAGCTTGACATCCAGTCTATTGAGTTTGCTAAGTAGGGGCTTGGGAAATAGCATGTATTTACCCTCAGTTGGGAAGGCAACCCGCAACCGCGACAAGGTCGTTTGATCCCAACTACTCCAACTTCGTGGCCTGAGTGTGTCATGCACACGAACCATGTAAATAACGTGGATGCGTTCCCACTCACGGTTCGCGATGTCTGGGGATGACAAAATGCAACCTGACAGCATGAGCACCGTCATACCGACACATATGTTGAAACATAAACATCGTTGAGAGATTGAACAATGCATGTGGATTCTCCTTGTTGGCCAATCGTTCAATGGAAAGATCAGACATTTATCACACCGTCACTGTACTCCTTTTGCTAAAGCGCCACAAGCGCGAACAACAGGCAAAATGAAATGTCCATAGCACCGAAGGTGCGTCACAGCCGTAACCGTTGGTGGAACCGGCGGACAGTCGTTTGCTCCGCCGACGGTTGCGAGATAGATTTTACACGACATTGCGACATGTGTCTTCAACCCCAACGGGGTAGCCTCGTGAGTTGAAAACATGGCGTCTGCGCGGCGCAACCTTCCGTCCCTGACGGGACGGATAATCTTTTGTGATGCGTTGTCTACCGACATTCCGTCCCTAACGGGACGGCAAGGGGCATTGCCCCGCAGCCCGACGTCAACACCGCACATACCACACAAGCCCCAACGGGGTGGGATCACCCGCCGAAAACAAAAATCAAGGCAAAACACCACAATAAAACGTCACATGAAATAATGGCAGATGAAACCGCTATACATCAACGGGCTATTTACTGACCATGGAGGGCGAGCGTCCTCGCGAGCCGCAACAGGAGGGTTTCAGTAAAAACTTACAACCATCCAGCAAATTAACCGGGCATCTTCGTGCGGCTCGCGAGGACGCTCGCCCTCCATGTTCAGTATTAGAACAAGTCTACGATCTCCACGCGGTTAGTTTTTGAGCGACGCAAGGTAGTGTTGGGAAACGTCGGAGGGGTTGCCGGCGGAGGGGAAGTCGCTGTGGATGCGGCCGTCGAGAAGGATGGAGACGCGGGAGGCGCGGGAGGCGACGACAGGGTCGTGGCTGACGAGGAGGATGGAGGTGTCGTAGGAGGCGTGGATTTGGACGAGGACGTCGCAGAAGTTTTGGCCGGAGAGGATGTCGAGGTTGCCGGTGGGTTCGTCGGCGAGAATGATGCGGGGACGGAGGATGAGGGCGCGAACGATGGCGGCGCGCTGGCGTTCGCCGCCGCTGAGCTGGTGAGGATAGTGATGGCGGCGGGGGGCGAGGCTGAAGCGCGCAAGGAGTTCGTCGAGATGGGCGCGGTCGATTGGCGCCTTGTCGAGATGGAGGGGGAGGAGGATGTTTTCCTCGGCGGTGAGGGTGGGGATGAGGTTGAAGTCCTGGAAGATGACGCCGATGTGGCGGCGACGGAAAATGGTGCGCTCGTCGTCGTTCATGGCGGAGAGGAGTTGGCCGTCGACGGTGATGTCGCCGCTGTCGGGCAGGAGGAGGCCGGCCATGAGGTTGAGGAGGGTGGATTTGCCGGAACCGCTGGGGCCCATGATGGCGCAAAACTGGCCTTGCTCAAGGGTGAAGTCGACGCCGCGCAAAACGTGGACGGGTGTCTCGGCCTGCGTGAAGGATTTGCAGACGGAGGTCATTTGAAGGATGGACATGATTAGAAAATTTGGGATTTGGAAATTTGGGGAAGTGAGGATTTTTCGTGGCGTGGCAGAGGTCCATCCACGCCACGGGAGTGTGTTAAAATTTTGTCCGAATGGCAATTTCGACGGTGCGGGGGTCGCCGACAAAGCATTGCATGTTGCGGGCGGATTCGACGTAGTGTTGGTTGAAGATGTTTTTGAGGGCGAGGGAGACGGAGGTGTCGCCGAGGCGCCAGGATTTGGGAAGGGGCATTTCGACGGAGGCGTCGAAGACGTTGTAGGCGCTGGTCCGGTATTCGGGGCCCTGATAGAGGCCGCGGGTGGTTTGGTCGAAGGCGTCGCGGTAACGGTAGCCGAAGCCGAAGACAGTGCCGCGGAGGGCACCGCTGGAGATCTGATAAGTAGTGTAGAGCGAAACGGCGTGAGGCGGGAAGCGGTCGTATTTTTGGTCGCTGTTTTTGTCGCTGAAGTCGATGTAGGCCCAGGCGGCGTAGACGGACCAGTTGGGGAGGATGTTGCCGGTGGCGGAGAGTTCGACGCCTTTGGAAACGGTTTCGCCGTCGGCGATAAACGGGCCGTTCGGACTGCCGGTGGTGGA
This sequence comes from Kiritimatiellia bacterium, assembly GCA_031550185.1. GTDB lineage: Bacteria > Verrucomicrobiota > Kiritimatiellia > RFP12 > JAVBOU01 > JAVBOU01. The sequence continues at coordinate 2,988 of JAVBOU010000147.1, forward strand.
GAGGGGCGCGTTGTCCTGCTCGATGCGGAAGGCGGAGGCGCTGAACCAAAAATCTTTGACGGGCGCGATGCGCAGGCCGCCTTCGTATTGGGTCGCGGTCCACTTGTCGGTGAGCTCGCGGCCGTTCTCGCCGAGGTAACCGAAGTTGGGTGCGGAGGTCCACATGGCGTTGGCGAAAGGAATCAGCCAGGGCGTGACGAGATAGGAGACGCCCACGCGTGGACTCCAGGCGTCGGCGGAGTTGCCTTCGTTGCTGTGGTAATCGTCGTAACGCGCGCCAAACACGGCGCGGAGATTACCGAGCTCGAGGCCGTCGTTGAGGAAGACGCCGTATTTTTTGATGTCGGTCTTGGAAGTCGCGAGCGTGTCGGTGTTGATGTAACGCGGCGTGGCGGCGGATTGGAAAATGCTGGGGCCGGTGCGCGTCTGCTGCGTCCAGTCGGTGCCTGCGACGAGGGTTTGGCTGAGCGGCCCGGTGTCGAGTTTGTAAATGGCGTGGAGAAAGGCGTTGTAGTTGCGCGCGATGACGTCGCCGGCGCACACTTCGTAGGGCGTGGCCGCAGAGGAGATGCCGCTCGCGGGGCCGACGTGGTCGTAGTCCATCGAGTTCCACGCCATGCCGCCGCCGGTGCGCAGAGTCAGCGATTCGGTGACGTCAACCTCCACCCACGGCAGGAGCGTGATGCCGAGATATTTGTCGCGCATGCCGCTGAGCGAGAGGTCGGTGTCCCAATCGTACGGCGCGCCGGGGCCGGTTTTGCGCGGCTTGCCGTTGTAAATCGAAATGCCCTGATAGCCCGGCCGGTCGCTGTAATTCACGCTCGTGTCCAGGCCCGCGCGCACGCGTTCGCCCTCCAGCAAAAACGACGGCGCGATGGTAAAGCTTTGTCCCCAGCGATAGCCGCCCGGCAACCAAAACGGTTTGTTGAAATCAATTCCAACCGGCAGGCGCATCCACAGTTTTTCATCCACCAGCGCGCCGTTCACATCGCCCAGCAGACGATACCGCTGGCCGCCGCTGTCGCTGAACGACGACCGAAACTCCGCGTTGCCAAACTCCGAATCGCTCCGCGCGCGCTTCTGATACACCACGATCGCGCCGCCCGCGCCATACGGCCCCAGCGACGAACCCTGCCCGCCGTACACGGCGCCCACCGGCCCTTTCGGCAACTCCACATGGTCGATCAACGCCGGATCCATGAACGTCCCCATGCCCGCCGACATCGGCACCACGCCGTCCAGCAGCACCTGGCTGCCCGACATCCCGCGCATCGTGTACTGCCCCGCCGTGCGCGACAGCAGCGTCTTCCCGCCCGTGTAAATGCCCGGTTGAAACGACAGCAAATTATCGAGGTCCGTCGGATTCCGGTCGCGGATAAAATCCTCCGTCAACACGTCCACCACCTGCGGACTCTCCTGCGCCGGGAACGGCATCATCGCCGACTCCAGTTGATCCAAATGATACTTCGAAATCGACGTCGCCGTCACCACCACCGGCGCGTTCGTCACCACGCCCGCGGTCTCAACGCCGTTCGTCGCAGCCTGCGCAAAACAGGGAACCAAACCCAAAGCCAAGAGATGTCTTTTCATATTTCAAAACCAACGTGTCATTGCCAAAAATTTCAAAGCCTGTCGTGGCAGAGCCCTGGCTCTGCCACGGCGGGCTTACGTCTTTCGCCGCATGAAACCGGCGATGGGAATCAACGCATACGCCATGCCCAGCGCGAGCGTGAGCCCGACGCCTTGCGCGAGCAAAAGCCAGGGAATGTGCAGGCGGATCGGCAGGCCGCTGAAGGGCAGCCACGCGCGCGTCCACGCCGTGAACACCCAGCCGATGCAAACGCCAAACAACACGCTCGCCGCGACGCCGCACAGCAGCAGCAGCGCGACCTCGTTGCAGAGCAGCGCGAAGAGCTGGCGCCGCGTCATGCCAATGCCGCGCAGCATCGCAAACTCCTTGTCGCGCACCTGGATGTTCGCCTGCACGATCGCGACGATGCCGACCGTCAGCAACACGAGCGCGTAAAACGGAATCCGCGCGAGCACGCCGACGAGCTTCGCGCCGTGCGCCGCGGTGCCGTCGGAAATCTCGTCGCGCTGGTGCAGCGTGACGCGCACCTCGCCGCGCGGCGTCGTCGCGCGCGTCTCGCCCAGCAGCTCCTTGAAGCGCGTGTCCACATCCGCAAAGCGCGCGCCGGGCGCGAGATTGAACCACGCGAATGGCGACAACTCCGCCGCGCGCGGATTGAAGAAACTCGCCGCCGGCCGGAAATTCGGATCCGACACAAAGACCGGCGCCAGCGTGCCAAAGGGGCTCCCGTTGCGCCCGCGCAATCCCGCGCGCGCCGTGAAGAGATGCCAGTTGAGATCCATGATTCCCGTGATTGTCCACGTGTGCGGCGTGATGGTTCCATCCGCCTCGACGCGCCGGATTGTGATCGCGTCGCCCACCGCAAACCCGCCGTGCCGCGCGAACATTTCCGGAATCACGCACCCGCCCTTTTCAATCCCCGCACCCGAGCCCGCGGAAAACGCCAGCCCCTTCGGCAGCTCGCGCAGATTGATCACCAGAATATTGTTTTGCTTCAAACGCGCGCCCGCGAAACGCTCGATACGCGCCTGCACCGCGTCATCCAGCACATACTGCTCGGCGGTGAACGATTGAAAATCGCGCACACCCTCCACCTTCGCAAAACGATCCATCAGCGGCGGCGAAATTCCCTGCGGTTCAAACGACGCAATCACATCCGGCAGCTCGCGCGTCGGAATGAACGGCGCAATCATCGACGCGCCCCAAATCTGAATCGCGCAGTACGAGCCCAGCCCCACCATCAGCGTGATCACCAGCGCCTGCGTCCGCCCGTACGAACGCCCCGTGGAATTGCGCAACAACACCCGCCCGCCTGTCGACAACGCATGGTCAATCACGCTTAGCAACGCCGGCAGCAACAGGTACAGCCCGAACAGATGACAGGGAAATCCCACCACCAAAATCAACACGCTGCGCGTCATCGGCGTGCAATGAAACGGCAGCAACAGCAGCAACACCATCGGCGTCAACGCCACGCCCGCAATCGTCCTGGCCCACGACACCCGCAGCGGCGTCACCGGACTCGGACTCAACCCCGCCAGCGGCTCGCTGCGAAAAAGCTTTTTCAACGGTCCCGCCAGCATCACTGCCGACACCACCACGACCAGCGCCAGCGCCAACAGCGGGCCGGACACAAAAAGCGACGCCGGAATTCCGTCTGGAAAATCTGCCGCGTGCAGCCGCGTGAACACCACGACAATCCCAAGCCCCGCCGCGCTCCCCAGCGCCCACGCCACCGCCAGCAGCGAAAAAATTTCGCGCGTCACAAACCGCACCAACTGCCCGCGCGTCATCCCCAAAATGCGATACTGCGCAAACACCCGCAACCGCGCCTGGATGCTGATGCGCACCGCCGTCCCGATCAGGCATGCCGCCATCAACACCGCCAGCACCAGCAACAGCGGCGCCTGCCGCGCAAAATTCTTCAGCAAATCCGTCTGCAACTCCGTCACCAGCGAGCCGCGATCCAGCACCCGAATACCCGTCTTCTCGCCGCACTTCGCCACCAGCTCATTTCGCAGCACCATCGCCGCGTCCGCGCGTCCCGTCCGGCACAGCAACAAATTCGCCTGCGTCCCGTCCGCAAAATCCGGAAGCAACGCCGCCATCACATCGTCCGACACAAACCCTGTCGGAAAGCCCGACACCCACTTGCGTTCCGGCAGCAATCCCACCAGCGTGGCATTGATCACGCCCTGCCCCGTCGACAGTTGCAACGTCGTCCCCACCTCCGGCAGCGGCAGCCCGCGATCCAAAAACATCGACGCAAACACCACCACTTCCGGCGTGGCGGCGCCCGACTCCGGCCACCGCCCCGCCGTCAGTTGCGCGCGCAAAAATTCCGGCGCGTACTGCGTCGCCGCCGCCATGCCCATCGCCAGCGGCGGCGCGGTCGACAGCGTCGTCAGCCCCTCGTAACGCACCTGCGCGCGAAACACCGCCACCGCGTCCATCGACCGCACCAGCGGCGACGCCTTCGCGGCCGCGACCACGCTTTCCTCAATCATCAGCGTCGGCGCGCCCGGCACCAGCTCCTGCATCCCGAATCCCTTTGTCGCCGCCGCGCCCGCGCGCCCCGTCGAGATCCAGCAATCATACGGCTCCGTCATCTCCACCGCCAGCGTTTGACGCTGCGCGAGCGTCGTCACCGCAAACCCCAGCGTCCACACAAACAACGCCGTCGCACCCAGCGCGCCCACCATCAGCGTCACGCTGCGCGCAAGGCCGATCGAACGAATAGAACGAACAAACTTCGTCATAACAAAATGTCTACGTTTTCCCGGAGGCGTGGCCGCACAATGCAAAACGAGAAACCCCTCGCACTCCGATTCGTGGCGTGGCAAAGGTCATGCCCTGCCACGACAAGGTTCCTCTTATTGTTAAACGCCGGCGATCGCCGCCGGGTTCATGCCAAATGTTCCGCGGCGTTTTGGTGTACTTTTTCGCGCCGCGCAAACTCCTTCGCAAACGCGAAATACGCCTCGGCGCCGCGGCTCGACGGATCGTATTCCACCACGGGCTTGCCGAAGCTCGGCGATTCGCTGATGCGGATATTGCGCGGGATGACGGTCTCGTAAACCTTGTCCGCAAAGTGGGCGCGAACTTCCTCCACCACCTCCTGCGAGAGATTGGTGCGGGCGTCGTACATGGTCATCAAAATGCCCTGCAACGCGAGGTTCGGACTGATGCGCTGGATGAGACCCGTGATTACGCTCAAACCCTCCATCGCGTAGTATTCGCATTGCATCGGAATCAACACGCCGTCCGCCGCCGCGAGCGACGACGTCATCAGGATGCCGAGCGACGGCGGGCAGTCCAGCAGCACCACGTCGAAGACGCCCGACTCCCGCACCGGCGCCAGCGCGTTGCGCACCGCCGCGAGATGATCGCCCTGCCGCGCCACCTCAATTTCCGCGCCCGCCAAATCGACCTCCGACGGAATCACATTCACGCCCTCGTACGGCGTCGGCTGAATCATCTCGCCGATGTCCGCGCGACCCGTCAGCACCGCGTACAAACTCACGCCCGGCTGCACCGGCACGCCGAGTCCGCTCGTCGCGTTCGCCTGCGGATCGAGATCCACCACCAGCACATGCCGGCCCTGCCGCGCGAGCGCCGCCGCGAGGTTCACCACCGTCGTGGTCTTGCCCACGCCGCCCTTTTGATTCGCCACCGCAATAATCCGTCCCGCACGTTTCGCTGTCATGTTGCCACCTTACCGCTGCTTGTTCATCAACGCAAAAAACCGATCCTGATATTCCTTGAAGACGCCGCGGTTCTGGAGCATTTTGCCCAGCGCCTGCGTCAGCGTCGGGTCGCGCTCCGCCGCGCGAAACGCCCGCTCCACCTCCTCGCGCACATTCACCGGCAGCCCCTCGCGCAGCTCAAACATCCGCCGCTCCTCAAGCTCCCGCACGTTCGGCGCCACCGACTTCTTCGCGAGCATCAGAAACATCTGAATCACGCACACATCCCACGGATAATCCACGCCCTTCACCACCGCCTGAAACGGCTGATCCTTGCGCGCCACCTCCTGCTTCACGCGCTCGAGCGCCTCATCCATCGTGCCGCTCACAACCTGCTCGCTGTACGCCTCCTGCTTCAACTCATACCCGTAACGCAAAATGCGAACCTCGTTCTCATGCTGGCGCAACCAGTTTGCATACTCCTGCGCCTCCGGCCCAAAACCCTCCAGCACAAACTGCGCGTACGACGACGGCGTCACGATCTGCGGTTGCTTGCCTTGAAGCCGTCCCTCGCGAATCCGGATCCGCCCCACCGTGTCCATCAGCTCGCACACCAGCGTATAATTCACCAGCGTGTTGCCAAACGTCTCCAGATGGCGCTTCGGCTCGACCACCACTTCCGTGTTCTTCACCGCGTACCAAAAATCAAACGGCTTGTTCATGTCCTGTCCGCCTGCCATGGCGCCTTCTCCGGCAATGCCGCCAAAAACGCCGCCTTCAAATCATCCTCATACGCGCCCGCAAAACGTCCGCTCAAAAACCGCTCGTAACCCGCTTCGCAAAAACGCTTCCACGCCGCATCCTCCTCGCGCGGCACGATCGGGAAAAACAACGCGCCCGCCTTCTCCGCCGCCTTCAAATCACCCGGCGCGTCGCCAATCATCAACACCCGCCCCGCGCCGTATTTCCCGCCCGACGCCAGCGTCAAATGCTCCGCCTTCGTCCCCAGCTCCTGGCCCGCGATCATCCCCACAAAATGCTCAATCTGATGGTGCCGCCACTCCTTCACCAGCGCCGCCTCCGGCGTCTGCGACACCACGATGCAATCGCTCCGCCCCTTCATCATTTCCAGCGCGCGCAACGCCCACGGAAACGGCTTCACCGGCTCCATCCGCGTGTCGATGTCCACATTCACCGCCAGGCTCCAGCCCAGCAAACGCTTCAGCTCCTCGTCGCCGGTTCGCGCCACCTCCTGCTTCAACGTCGGATTCCCCAGCGGCAAATCCGAATTACAATAGCCCCGCAACGCCTCCAATTTCGGAAGCTCCACGTGGCACGCCCTGGCCTTTGCCACGCACGCCGGCCAGTCATGCATCAACTCAAACGTCAGCAGCAAATCCGTAAACCGGTTTTGTCCGCGCCACTTCGAATACAAATTCACAAACTCCGCCGACGCCCGCACCTCGGCCTCCAACTTTTCCAGGCCCCACCATTGCATGATCAGCGGATGAAAATGCCGCTTTTGCTTCACTTCCATCGTGTCAAACACACACCCGTCCGAATCGATCCCGACAAAACTGTCGCAACCCGGTTTCAGACTCTTCAAATCGTCGACTGTAAAACTATCCTTCACGCGCCTTCTCCGCTGCTTGGCAAACCTTGTAAAAGGTGGAAAGTTTACCCGACAATACCACATCCTGTAAAGCGCGGAAAATGGTTTTCCAGGAAGGCGGACGACACGACGCACGCCGAAGGTTTGTTTGCCTGGTGTGCGGGATTACTTGAGCATCAAGAATGTGCCGGGGCTGATGATGACAATGCGGCCAAGGGCGTCGGAGGTGTCGGTGACGTACTCGCCGAGGACGGAGGCGGGGTGGGAGCCGGCGGGAATTTTAACGCCGTCGATGGTGAACTCGCGGGTGAAGAGGGTTTTGCCGTTGAGACGGAGCTCGGGGAAGATGCGGGCGTCTGAGGAGGAGGTGATGGTGAGGGAGTTGATGCGGAGGTTGTCGCGGAGCCTGAGCTTGCCGCCTTCGGCGATGACCCAGTTTGAATGGCGGTAGTCGTCGTCACAGTCGAGTGCCGGCGGGGCGAGCATGGCGCGGCGTTCGAAGGAGGCGCCGTGGCTGACCTGGTGTTGAAACTTGACGAGAACAGTGCCGGCGCCGGGAGCCTGGTCCGCGGTCTCCCAGTAGATGGAGCCGCCGGCGGCGGCGGGCCGGTTGAGGTCGGCGCGTCCGCTTCCGCCAAGGACGGAAATGGTGCCGGTGTAGTCGGCGGGAGTCGAGCCGGGTTGCGTCAGGTAAATGGCGACGCGTCCGCCGCTGGCGCCAAGGCCGCTGTCGCTTCCGGCGGAGCTGGCGTTGATGGCGCGGTTGCCGGTCAGTTTTCCGGCAGTGACAAGGATGGAGCCGCCGCTGCCTTGAGAATTTCCGTCGGCGCGGATGGCGTCGTTGGCGTGGGTGTTGAGACAGGTGAACGTGCCACCGACGATGAGCTCGATGCTGCCGCCCGCGCTGTTGGCGCTGCTGGTGCTGCCGTAGCGACGGGGCTTGAAAATGGAGCCGTAAACGGAGGCGGCGATTTGCTGGCCGCCCTCGCCGGCGTGGGCGGCACCGTCGAGGTCGGTGGTGTAGCCGGGTCCCTTGCGACTGACGAAGCCTTTTGCGTAGGCGCTGATGGTGGCGTTGCCGGCGAGGGTGAGATCGCCCTTGACTTCGACGAAGAGCCGGGTGGGTTCGGGCTCGTTGTTGTTGGCGCGTTCGTAGCTCCAGGTGCCGCCGGAGAGAAGGGCGTCGCCGAGGATGGTGAGATGCGGCGTGGCGCTGTTGAACGGGCCGTTGATGTTGACGGTTCCGGTGTAACCAGACTCCTGCGTCCAGCTTGCGACGGTCATGGGTGCGCCGGCCGGGATGTTCATTGCGGCGGTGGAGTAGGCGCCGAGCAGGACGCGGTCATTGGCGTCGGGAACCCTGTTTGCGCTCCAATTGGCGGCGACATCGGCGTTGCCTGAACCAAGCCAGACGTTGTAGCCTTCGGGGATGGGCTGGGTGACAATGGTCAGCGGGATGTTGGTGATGGCGCCGGGGAAGTAAGGACCGGGGTTGATTTGGACACCAAGTGTGGTGTCAACATGCTTCATGCCGTTGATGATGGGTGTGATGACGATGTCGGCGGAGGCGGCGCCTGCGGGGATGACGAGCCGGCCCGTGGTGTGGTTGTGGACAAAATCCTCGCCTGCAACGGCGGTGCCGTTGACGACGCTGTAATTGACGCTCAACGGGACGTCAACGTTGGCGCTGGCGCGGTGTACGGTCACGGTGGCGGGCACAACTCCCTCTTCGTAAGCAAAGGGGTGCGCGCAGGAGAGCCAGACGTCGCCGTTGAGAAAGCTGACAGGGCTGGCGCCGGAATAGATGATGGCATCCGGTGCGTCGACCACCGCGACGTTGTAATAATAGGTCGTGTCCGCCGCGATGCCTGTGGGCGATAACGTCAGCGGGACAAGCGGCGCGACGTTTGAAAATGTGTTGGTGACGCTCCACACATCCGGCTCAGTCCCCATGAGCAAATAGACGGGCGACGCCGTCTTGTGCGACGCCAGCTCCGTCGTCACGAGCAAGCCGCCGTCCACAAGCGCCATGTGCGCGTTGCCCATGAACATGCTGGCGTCGCGCGGCTCGCCCACCACGTCCGCATAGGTGGATCCGATTCGGAATTCGTCGTAATACACGGCTTTGTTGCTAAAACTGTAGTTACCGCCGAACTTGATATATTGAAACTGTTCGTCCGCTCCGAGGATGTCCACGGAGATCGTATTGGCAGGGTCAAAGTTGTCCTCCTGTCCGGGAACAGGGTTGAGCGCAAAGCTGATCGTCTCCGGGCCGTTGGGGTTGTACTCCACCTTGGCGAGCACCATGTAGATGTCGCCCGGGACTCCGCCGGACAACTCGCGCGGTCGCGTGTACTCCTTCAGAATGACATCCTGCGGGGTGTTGTTGACGCTGCTCGCCCCGCGGGCAACGGCGCTGGCGACCACCGAGACACGCCGCTGCCCGTCAACGTCCGCCATCTTGCGGAAAGAAAAAAGAATGCCGCCGTTATAAGGTTTGTAAGCCGAATTGTTGTCGTTGTACACCAAGAACGAGAGACCCACGCCCGTCCAATTACCCGCGCTCATTTTGTCAAAAACCATGTCATCCTGATAGGCCATGAGCGCGCTGAAGTAAACATTCGTGTTGGCCGGAAGCGTGATTTGGCGCGGCTGGTAGCGTGTGCCGGAGTCCGTATGCTGGGCGACGTAAGTGCCGCCGGTCGCCATAAGCGTGGAGGGCACTGAATCGTAGTTCAACACCTCCGTCGCGCGCCATTGAAAAACGCCGGTGGCATTCAACCACTTGCCTGTCTGCCCCTCAATCGCAGGCTCCTTGCCGCTCAGCGTCGCCAAACCGTTATATCCCGTCGAACCCGCTCCGATCGGCACACTGTCGCTCATCCAAAGTTTTGCATTCGCCGTGAACGCCGAGCAAAGCACAATTCCCAACACCACCAAGCGTGATTTCATGTTGCAACTCCTTGTGACGCGGGATATAAACCCGCATCAACATGTGTATCATCACAATACAATACAATCCGCACATGCGGGTTGTCAACATGCTTCTTTCCGGGTGGCTCATTTGATTTTGGAATTTGCCAGTTTTGTCCACGCTACTTTTTGCGATTGACCAGTTCACGGCCTCACTGCTATACTTACCGCCTCTTCGATTTCAGAAGTTTTCGGGCCGTAGCGCAGACTGGTAGCGCGTTTGCTTGGGGTGCAAAAGGTCACGAGTTCAAATCTCGTCGGCCCGACCATTTTTCACCGGCGTTTACGCCGGTTTTTCTTTTGGCCATGAACATGGTTTTCGCGCTTTATCTCCAACATCCCGACGTTCAGGCATTCACCCTTCAGCCGCGCCATTTGGAACGCCTTCGCATGGCGTTTCCGCATGCCGCGGTTTTGTCGTGCGCGGACGAGGCGACGTTTCTCGCCGCGCTGCCGGACGTGACGCACGCGCTGACGTGGCGCTTCCGCAACGCGTGGCTCGACCGCGCCCGCCGGCTGCAACACATCGCCACGCCCGCTGCCGGACACGACTGGATCGAACCGTCGCCCGCACCGAATCTGCGCGTGACGTTCGGCGCGTTCCACGGCCCGCTTATCACGCAGACGGTGCTCGCGCAACTCCTCGCCTTCAACCGCGGCCTCCTCGTGGCAGAGCGCCTGGCGTGCCACGGCGACGCGTGGCCGCGCGCGTCGCTCACGCCGCACCTTCACGACGTCCGCAACACGCACGCGGTGATCCTCGGCTTCGGTCACATCGGACAGGCCATCGGACAGTTACTCAAACCCTTTGGCATCCGTGTCACCGCGTTGCGGCGTGACACATCGCAACCGCCGCCCGCCTGGTTCGCGCACAACGATCGCGTGTTGCCCGTCGCACAAATCGACGCCGCGCTGCCGGACGCGGATCACCTGATCTGCGCGCTGCCCGCGACGCCGGAAACAACCCATCTGCTCGACGCCGCGCGCCTCGCCCGCCTGCCCGGCCGCGCCGCGCTTTACAACATCGGCCGTGGCAATGTGGTCGACGAAACCGCGCTTGCGAAATGTCTCTGCGACGGTCACCTCCGCGGCGCGTTGCTCGACGTGTTTCAATCCGAACCTCTGCCGCCGGATTCGCCGCTTCGCGCCGCGCCAAACTTTTTCCTCCTGCCGCACGCTTCGGCCATTGCGCCGAATTACCTCGACCTCTGGCTCGACGAACTCCTGCCGCAACTCCGCGCTTGACGCGCGCTGCCGCACTGCCGTACGCTGGCGGCTCAGGAGAAGATTTCGATGTATTACATTGGTCCGCACGTCAGCACCCAGGGCGGCGCCGCAAACGCGCCCGCCTACGCCAAAAAAATTGGCGCAACCGGCTTCGGCATGTTCGTCAAAAATCAGCGCCAGTGGATCGCGCCGCCGCTCGCGCAGGCCGACGCCGACGCCTTCAAAACCGCGCTCGCCGCCAACGGTTACACGCCCGCGCAAGTGCTGCCCCACGCTGGTTATCTCATCAATCTCGCCAACCCCGACCCCGACGCGCAAAAGCGTTCGCTCGACTCCTTCGTGGCAGAGCTCAAGCGCTGCCACGCCTTCGGGTTGACCGCGCTCAATCTCCATCCGGGCAGTCACCTTCGCCTGATTCCCGTGTCCGACGCGTTGCGCCGCGTGGGCGAGGCCGTCAACGCCGCGCTCGACGAAACCGAAGGCGTGCGCGTCGTGCTTGAGAACACCGCGGGACAGGGCGGTTACCTCGGGCAAACCCTCGAGGAACTCGCCGCGATCATCGACGTGATCAAGGACCGCCAGCGCGTCGGCGTCTGTTTCGATACCTGCCACGCCTTTGCCGCGGGCTACGAATTGGGTACGCCCGAAAATGTCGCCGCCTTTCTCGACGACGTCGCACGCCTCATCGGCCTCGACCTCTTCGCCGGCCTGCACTTCAACGACACCGCCGGCGAGCGCGGCCGCCATCTCGACCGTCACGCGCCGCTCGGCGAAGGGCAGCTCGGCTGGGAAACCTTCCGCGCATTCGTTCAGGATCCGCGTTGCGAAAACATTCCGATCGTACTCGAAACGCCCGACGAAGACCGCTGGCCCGACGAAGTAAAACGCCTCCTGGACATGACGAAACAATAATTGTCGCCCGTGGCGTGGCACGACCTCTGCCACGCCACGACAATCTTACGCCCCAACGGGGCAGGTCATTTCAGCTCAGAAAAATTTATCCACTCACCGTCAGCATCGCGTATATGGAGGGCGAGCGTCCTCGCGAGCCGCACGAAGAGGCCCGGTTGATTTTCAAAGTGGTCGCATATCTTTTGCTGAAACCGTCCTGTTGCGGCTCGCGAGGACGCTCGGCCTCCATGTTTCATGTTGGAACACGTCTACGACATGAACGCGCGGCAGATGTTCCGGCTCAGCGAAAAGCGGCGATAAATCGCCGCACTCCATATACGCGATGCTGACGCTCCGCGCGGTTTGTGGTAGACTGCTCCCAACTTTGGAGACCTCGTCATGAACCGTTTTCTTGATGCCAACTTTCCGCGTTTCGACGGCGCCGCAAAAATGCCGTGCTGGTGTTTGACGCCAAATGAAGGCGGATTCATTCACCGCTTTTTTGACACGCCGGCCATCAGTCCGTCGGGCCGCTACGTCGCGCTCTTTCGCTTTCCGTTCGAGGACCGTCCGCCAAAACCCGGCGAAAAAGGCGGCGTTTATCTCATCGACCTGCACACCGGCAAAAGCGAACTTCTCGCCGAGACCGCGGGCTGGGAGCCGCAAATGGGCGCGAACGTCAATTGGGGCAACAGCGACGAGGCGCTCTATTTTAACGACGTGGACACGCGGATGTGGACGCCTTTTGCGTGGAAGATGAATCCGCTGCGCAAGACCCGCGAACGCATGGAGGGCGCGGTCTATCACGCCTCCGCCGACGGGCGTTACATCGTCTCCGCGAACATGACCTCCATGCGCCGCACACAACCCGGATACGGCGTCATGGTGCCGGATGAAAACGTCCGCCGCAACATCGGCGCGCCGGATGACGACGGGTTTTTGCTCACCGACACCGCGACCGGCAAGGCGAAACTTTTGCCGTTGCACGACCTCGTTGCACGCGGACGCGCGGCGGGTTTGCAACTCTCCGAAGACGAAGTCGCGCGCTCTGAAATTTACGGCTTTCATTCCAAATTCAACCCGCAATCCGATTGTCTCATGCTCAGCCTCCGCTGGTTTCCGAACGCCGGCCACGCGCGCGACAACCTTTTCAAGCACGACCCGGGCGCCGTTCGTTTTGCCTGGCTCACGCTGCCGCCCTGTGCCTCCACCGTTCATTGCGCCGTCGGCCCCGAAGAATGGGAAAAGGGCGGTCATCATGCCACGTGGTATCCGAACGGCCGCGAGATTTCGATGAACCTCGCGGTTGACGGCGATGGCGTCCTGCGCTTCATGCACGTCAACGCCGACGGCTCCGGTTACCGCAAAATCAGCGCGACGCTGATGGGTTCCGGGCATCCCACGATTCATCCCGACGGCCGCCATCTTGTCACCGACGCCTATCTTGGCGAGCGTTGCAGCAACACCGCCGCCGGCACTGTGCCGCTACGCTGGATCGACCTGCGCACGGACACCGAAACCACGCTGCTCGACATTCCCATTGCCGAAAATTCCGGCCACCCCGAACTCCGTTGCGACCCGCATCCCGCGTGGGATCGCACGTGGCGTTATCTTACCTTTAACGCCATCATTCGCGGCGCGCGGCGCGTCTTCCTGGCGGACATGCAGGCGTTGACCGGAGCATAAGGAGAGGCTGCGTGAAAAAATGGGCAATGGCGTGCCTTCTTCTCGCCGGATGCGTGACGCAGCGCGAATGGATTCCGCCAGATGCGGAGGCGGGGCGGCAGATCGCGCGATGGATTGCGACACCGAACGACGAAGACCCCAAGGCCGGCTTTCAATGCTGGATGTACTTGCCGACGCATTACGCCTCGCGCAATGAAAATGAAATGTGGCCGCTATTGCTCTTTCTCCACGGCTCCGGTGAGTGCGGCGACGACCTCAACAAAGTCCGCGCGTTCGGCGGCCCGCCCAAACTTCTCGCGCAACCCGGTGCGAAAAGGGACTGGCCCTTTATCACCGTCTCACCGCAGTCGGCGCGGGGATTTTACAAGCCGCCGCAACTCAGCGCGCTGCTCGACGCGCTCGAACGCGAGTATCGCGTCGATCCCAAACGCATCTACGTGACCGGCCTGAGCATGGGCGGAATCGGGACGTGGGCGCTGGCGCTTTATGAACCCGAACGCTTCGCCGCGATCGCGCCAATCAGCGGCGGCGGCGACGTCAAGCAAGCCGCGAAACTCGTTGATCTTCCGGTCTGGGCGTTTCACGGCGACGCGGACAAAAACGTGAACGTCAGGGCCAACATCAACATGATTAAGGCCATCCAAACCGCGGGTGGAAAAAAGGCGAAGCTCACCATCTATCCCGGCGTCAACCACGACGCATGGACGCGCACGTACAACGATCCCGCGCTCTACACGTGGCTGCTGTCCAATCGACGAAAGTAGGATATAAACCGCAGAAAAATTTTGCTCCCTTGGCGTCAACTTTGATAGGTGGGGCGCGCCCGGCGGTCGCACCCCACCCTAATGTGTTTCCTAAAAATTACACACTTCTCATGAACACTCTCGTGAGGCACTCTGTATTACGCCTTGTGGCGTGGCACGACCTCTGCCACGCCACACCAGCACATTGGCAACCTCTTCGAGGTTGGAGAGATGTGGATCAATGCTGATGACAATTACTATAGCGGCGCAACAGCAGCGCCGCTACACAAACTCCGCCAGCGCGCGGATGAGATCGGCGCCAAACGCGCGGCAACGGGCGACGTTCATTTCCGCGTTGTTCGAGGTGGCGTAGGGAATTTCAAACGTCGTGGCAAAGGGTACCTCGCCGCCACCGGGACGCGTCATCCATTCGGAGCAACGCTCGAGGTCATCTGTCGCGGTGTTCCACTCCTGGCCCCACGGCATGTCGCCGGCGACGCGATACCCGACGCCGGATTGCTGGACGTGCTCAAGGATTTCACCGAAACGCGCCTGCGTGTCGCTGCAACGCGCACTGCGCACTTGAAAGACGTACTCGTTTCGGCCGTGGCGAATCCACGGGCAATGCAAATCAAAAACCGCGGCAATGCGTCCGCGTCCCCACACTTTCACCGTGTGTTCAATCGCGGCGACTTCGCGATAAAGCGGCTGGCCATAATCGCGATTGTGGTCGCGCGGTTTGCGGTTTTTGCCCTGGTCGCCCTGCACCACGCCGCGCACGTCCATAAACGGCACGAACAAAAATTCCGTGTCCGGCGCGGGCGTTTTGTCGAGCGCCGCGATCATGCCCTCCATCACGTAATTCGCCATCATCTCGCAGGCGTGATGCCGCGCGAGCACGAGTACGCGGCGCTTTGGATTGTCAATACAACCGATGCGCAGCGCCTCCATGGGCCAGCCCTCGACGAGCGTGAGGCGCGTGCGTTGCGCCTGCCACGGCGTGGTGAATGTCAACCATTCGCGTTGCGTGTAATTCATGCCCAGACTGAACCACACCTCGCGATCCTCCGCGCCGAACGTGAACGTGAAATCGCGCTCCGTGGCGGTGGCAGCGTTCTGCCACTGCCACGTGAGGCCGCAATCCTTCGAAATCGCCGGGCCGCGCGCGGTCAGCAACGGACCTTTCGCCTCGCCGCCGTCGGGTGCGACGCCGTGGAAGCGCAGCGTCCGGCCCATCGCATTGCAGACGCGAAAACTCCAGTAAAACCACCAGCCCTCTGTGTCGCGCAAGTCCGGCGAAAACCAAACGTCGTCGCCCTCGATCTTCAAAAAACCGACATTTCCCGCAGGCAATCCAGTGTCGATGAGAAATTCGCCGCTCATGGTGTCTCCTTTTCAAGTGCGAGCAATTTGGTCTTCAACGGCAACCCGCCGCCAAAGCCGGTCAGGCTGCCGTCGGCGCCGATGACGCGATGACAGGGAATGAAAATGGCGATCGGATTCGCGTGCATCGCCGCGCCAACCGCGCGTGCGGCCTTTGGCGAACCGGCGCGTTTCGCCAGCTCGCCGTACGACACGCATTCGCCGAACCTTACCTTGCGCAACGCGGCCCAGACGCGCATTTGAAAATCCGTTCCGCACGGCGCGAGCGCGACATCGAAACGTTTCCGGCGCCCCGCGAAGTATTCGTCCAGCTCGCGGAAACCCTGGCGCAAAATCTCCGTTTCCGTCGCGTCGATGTCCGGGGACTTGGGTTCGTCCGTCGGCAAATAGACGCGCGTGATTTTTCCGTTCTCCTCTTCGAGACCCACGAGGCCGATGACTGTTTTTTTGAACACGCGGTGTTTCATAAGGTAAACAGTTTACACCCGGCGTTCGACCCGCGGCAAGCGTCAAAACACTTGCGCATTCGGCGTGCAAGCGTGTAGACTTTTGCGCAATGTTGCTTCATTCCATACTTGTCGAGGAAATCCGGCGCGTGCTGGAGGATGTGCCGGTGGAGGCGCTGAAAATTTTGGCCGCGTCGGAACCCGCGTTTCAATCCGGCGGCTTTCGCATGACCAAGCCCGAGACGTTGCGCGCGCGCGCGGTTCAGTTCGCGACCAGCGCCGCGGACATGCCGGACACCATGCGCCGGATGCTCACGCGACACGCGTCCGGCATCGCGGTGGTCGCGCTGCTTTCGGAGCGCGTGGTGATCGCGCGGCACGACGAACTCGCCGCGGTTTTCGGTCACGGACGCATCGCGCTCGCGTGCTGGCTTGATGAACGCGAGGCCATTCGCAAGGCCGCGGAAGAGTGGCTCGCCAAGTCGCCCGTCTTCGCGCCATTGGACGCGGAAGAGGCGGCGAAAAACTTGCGGACGCAATTCGCGCGCGTGTTGGAGGCGCTGACCGACGCTGACGCGACCGGCGAACCGCGCAGCCGCGACGCGTGGCTTGAAGAACGTCGAAAAATGAAAGAGGAGACCACGCGGCTCCACGAGGAGAACCGCCGCTTAAAGGGCGTGGACGACCGTTATGCACGCCAGCGCGAACGCGCCGAAAAAACCGAAGCCGCGCTCGCCACCACCTTGCGCGAGAAGAAGGATGCCGAGGCCGACGCACGCCGCGCGACGCAGGAACGTGAGGAGGCGCGCGAGGAATTGGCGCGCGACAAAAAATTTCGCGAGGTGCGTTTGCTCGCGCTTCATGAGGCCGGTATGGCCAAGGCTTTCGAGGGTTGGCTGGATCGCGCGCGCGCGGTCGAGGCTGAAACGCAGACAAAATCGGACGTGTTGGAACGCGCCGAAACCGCGCTGGCGAATCAAGCCGCAGCGGAGCGCCACAGCGGAAACCGCGCGACGTTGCAGGCACGTTTGCACGCCGTGGAAGAGATGCGCGAACGCGTCGCCGCCGCGCTGAACGACGCGATCCGTCCCTCCGCCGCATTGCTCGCCGCCGCGCGCGAACTTCAGAACGAAGCGCAACGGCTTGCGTCGCTGCTCGCCGCGGAGCAAATTCCCGCGACGCCCTTTGAGCACGCCTTTGCATTGCACGCGCACAAGGCCGACGAAACCGCGCTCTACCATTTGATCACGCTGCTCGACCGCGTGGAGGAAATGGCCGCGCTCGAACCCGCCGCCGTGACGCGTCTGCGCGGTGTGCTCGCCACGCGGCAGGCCCTGCTCCATGCCACGGCCGGCGATCCCGAAAATGTCGAGGAGACCAACGCATCCGTCGCGCTGTTGCGTCGCGCGTTGCTGGGCAAAAAGGGTTTGTTTTTGTTGATCGACGGCCACAACGTTTTTTTCGCCCTGCAAGGCAAATACGCCGCGCCGACCGGACCTGTCGTGCCGGATCGTGAGAAGCGCGCGCGGTTTGTGGCGGATGTGTTGCGCGTCGTGCGACCGCGGCCAACCTGCCGCGCGTGGATTGTCTTTGACGGCCCGACGTACAGCGAGGAGTCGCCCGCGTCAAACGTTCGCGTCATTTATTCCGGCGGCACCGGCGAACACCGCGCCGACAAGGTGCTGGCCGAAACCGTCCGCTTTTTCCGCAGCGCGGAGCCGGAGGTTCCGGTCATCGTGGTCACCAATGACAACGGCCTACGCGGCGAAACGCAAAAACTCGGCGCGCTCTCCCTCTCCGCCGCGGAGCTCGGAACCTTCCTGTAAAGGTGGGGCGCGACCGCCGGGCTCACCCCACCTTTATAGTGTTTTCACGCAACATTGCGACACGTTTCTTCACCCCAACGGGGTTGCCTCGTGAATGAAAAACATGACGCCTGCGCGGTGCAACCTCCCGTCCCGAATAGGACGGATAATTTGTCATGATGCGTTGTCTACCGACATTCCGTCCCTAACGGGACAACAGGCGATGAATCGCCGCACGTTGAAGACTGAAAGCCTTGTATCACTAGCGTAGGGCAAGGGGCTTTGCCCCGCAACCCTACGTCATCGCCGCACACATGACACACGCCCTAACGGGGCGGAATCAACGGCTGAACAAAAAATCCCGCGAAACACCTCAACAAAACGTCACATGTATCAATGGTTGAGAAAACCGTTATACCCCAACAGGTCTAATGTCTGGCCTACACTGTAGCTACGCGTTTTCAGCAAACAAAAAACCCGCGATTTCATTGCTGAAATCGCGGGTCACATGGTAGCGGGGATAGGATTTGAACCTATGACCTTCAGGTTATGAGCCTGACGAGCTGCCTGGCTGCTCCACCCCGCAATAAATCGTCATTGTTTTTACATGGCGCGGCTGGCAGGAGTCGAACCTGCAAACCTTCTGATCCGTAGTCAGATGCTCTATCCAATTGCGCTACAGCCGCGTGAAAACGAGGAAGAAGATACCACAAGCGGCAGGTGATTGCAAGCGAAAGCGTTGGAAAAAGGAAAAGAATTTTCTAAAATCAAATGCGTCACGTCCGCGTTGCTCCGCCGCGTGGAGTGTGTTAAACTTAATTCGCATTGCAAGGAGGCATTTTGATGGAAAAATTTCGCCAGACAAAAATTGTTTGCACACTGGGTCCGTCCTCGGAATCGGAGGGGGTGCTGGAGCGCATGATCAGCGCGGGGATGAATGTGGCGCGGCTGAACTTCTCCCACGGTTCGCATGAGGAACACGGCGCGCGCATCGCGCGGTTGCGCAAGGTGGCGAAGAAGCTCGGGCGGACGGTGGCGATTCTCCAGGATTTGTCGGGGCCGAAGATCCGCCTGGGCGAGGTCGAGGGTACGGTGCAGCTCGAGAGCGGCGCGACGTTCATGCTCACGGAGCGCAAGGTGCAGGGCAACGCGGAGATGGCGACGGTGCAGTTTCGTGGACTCGGAAAAGTGGTTCGCAAAAACGACACAATCCTGCTGAACGACGGTTGCGTGGAGTTGCGCGTGGAGAGCGTCGAGGCGCATGGCATTCGCTGCAATGTGGTGAACGGCGGGCCGATCAGCTCGCACAAGGGCGTGAATCTGCCGGTGCGTTCGACGGGGATTGCGACGCTCACGCCGAAGGATCGGGCGGACATGAAGTTCGGCCTGGAGCAGGGTGTTGACTGCCTCGCGCTGTCGTTTGTGCGCACGGGCCGCGACGTCGCGCTGGCGCGGCGGCACGCGCGATCGCTCGGCCACGAGACGGCGTTCATCGCGAAAATCGAGAAGCCCGAGGCGCTTGAAAATATCGACGCGATCATCGCGGAGGCCGACGGCGTGATGGTCGCGCGCGGCGATTTGGGCGTGGAGACGCCGTACGAGCAGGTGCCGGTGGCGGAGCGGATGATCATCGCGAAGGCGAACGCCGCGGGCAAGCCGGTAATCACGGCGACGCAGATGCTTGAGTCGATGATCAACAGTCCGCGCCCCACGCGCGCGGAGGTGACGGATGTCTTCGGCGCGGTGATGATCGGCACGGACGCCGTGATGCTTTCCGCGGAGTCCGCGGCGGGTCAATACCCGGTGGAATCGGTGGCGGCGCTGGCGCGGATCGCGCGCGAGGCGGAGCTGCATTTTCCGTACGCGACGTGGAGCGACCAGTTGCCGCGAAATCCCGACATGTGCATCTCCGAGGCGATCGCGCGCCAGGCGGTGAAGATCGCGGAGACGATCAAGGCGTCGCTCATGGTGGTGCATTCCGTGAGCGGCGGCACGGCGCGATGGGTGGCGAAATACCGGCCCTCCATGCCGGTGGTCGCGGTCTCTGATGTGCCGGTGGTGTGCCGGCGGCTTGCGTTGTCGCGCGGCGTGGTGCCGTTCGAAGTGTCGAAGCTGCACGACCACGTCGACTTTTTCAAGGCGGTGGTGCGCACGACGAAAGCGAGAATCGCGTTGAAAAAAGGCGCGCGCATCGTCGTGACATACGGCCATCCCTTCAACCTCGCGGGCGGCACCGACGCCGTGCGCGTCATCATTGCGGATTAACATGTCCGCGCGCAAAACATCCCGCCGTTCCACCCGCGTGCTCGTCGACGACGCGCCGGCCAAAACTTTTTCGCTGCAGACGCACGACCGCCGCAAAGGCGTGCTCAATTACATTTTTGACGGCGGGATGCGCTTCGAAACCCGCACCAGCCGCGAAGCCATGATCGCCCGTCGCCGCCGCGTTCTCGTCTGGCGCGTCATCGCCGTTTTGGCGCTTGTCTGGATCGTTTTCCAATTCATCTCATTCTAAGGAATCCCCGTGAACGACACCATCAAAGCTGCCGCGCGCAAACGTGCCGCGCAAATGCTCGCCGACGCCGGCATCGTCATTCTCCCCGACATGATCGCCAACATGGAGGTCGTTGACTTCGGCCTTGGCAACCTTGAAAAAGAGGGCCTCGAAATCGTCACGTACGTCAACAACGACCGTTACTGCGCCAAGGAGCTTGTCATGTTTCCGGGTCAGACGTGTCCCGAGCACCGTCATCCTGACGGCCCGAATTACCGCGGAAAACGCGAGACATTTCTCGTTCGGTTCGGCGAAGTTTTTCTCTACGTTCCCGGCGAACCCGCGGCCGATCCGCAGGCGCGCATTCCCGATTCGCCCGGCGGTGCTTACACCGCACGCCGCGAAATTCATCTGCGCGCCGGCGAGCAATACACGATCAACACCAACACCGCCCATTGGTTTCAAGCGGGTCCGCGCGGCGCCATTGTCTCCGAATTTTCCAGCACCAGCCGCGACGAGTCCGATATTTTCAGCGACGCGCGCGTGAAGCGGGTTGAAGGGTAAATAAGGTGGGGCGCGACCGCCGGGCGCGCCGGGCATCGGACAGGCGTTTGTTTTTGTCGCTTGCGTTGCGGATTCAGGTTTGTCGTAAGCCCGGCGATCGCGCCCCACCATTATTCCGGCTCAGCGAAAAGCGGCGATGAATCGCCGCACTCCATACATGCGGGCTGACGGCGAATAGATAATTCGTTGCCGTGTTGCATACCACCATGACAGACAAGAATGTCTGTCTTACCTTGGTGCATTTTGGTAGCATGGCGCGTCTTATGGCTGTTTTAAGTTTGAAAGATGTGAGTTTGCGATTTGGCGGGGCGGCGCTGCTGGACGGCGTGGAGCTGCATGTGGAGCGCGGCGACCGCGCGTGCGTGCTGGGCGTGAATGGCGCGGGGAAGAGTTCGCTGTTGAAACTTTTTTCCGGCGAATACGCGCCGGACAGCGGCGAGGTGTTGCGCGAACGCGGCGCGCGCGTCGGCGTGCTGCGCCAGGAGGTCGGCGCGGAGGATGGTGACGCGGACGTGATGGCGGTCGTGATGGCCGGACTGCCGCACGACGACCACGAGGCGCGCGCGGAGCTTCTCGCGCACCGGATGCTCGACGAGCTGGGCGTGCAATGGGAAGGCAAGCGGTTTGGCGATTTGTCGGGCGGCGAGCACCGTCGCGTGTTGCTCGTGCGCGCGCTGGCGGCAGAGCCGGATGTGATCATCCTCGACGAGCCGACCAACCACCTCGATGTCGAGGCAATCGAGTGGCTTGAAAATCGTTTGCGCGACAATGGTGTCACGGCGCTTTTCGTGACACACGACCGCGCGTTTTTGCGCCGCGTCGCCACGCGCATCGTGGAGCTCGACCGCGGCCGCATCGTGGACTGGACGTGCGATTACGACACGTTTCTGCGGCGCAAGGAGGAGGTGCTGCACGACGAGGGCGTGGCGTGGGCGCGCATGGACAAGCTGCTCGAAAAGGAGGAGGCCTGGCTGCGCCGCGGCGTCAAGGCGCGCACCACGCGCAACGAGGGTCGCGTCCGCGCGCTTGAGGAGTTGCGCTCCGAACGCGGCGAGCGACGCGAACACGCGGGCCGCGCGCGCATGGAGATTCAGGACGCCGAACGCTCCGGCGCGCTCGTCATGAAGTTTGCGAACCTCGAAGGCCGCGCGGGCGATCGCGTGCTGTGGACCGGCTTTTCCGAAACCATCGAACGCGGCGACCGCATCGGCATCATCGGCCCCAATGGTTGCGGCAAGACCACGCTCCTCCGGCGCATTCTCGGCGAGGACGCCAGCGTGCGCCACGGCACCAATTTGCAAATCGCCTACGCCGACCAGCTTCGTGGCACGCTCGACACAGATGCCACGGTGCGCGACAACATTTCCGAGGAGGAGTTCATCGAGATCAACGGCGGCCGCCGTCATGTGCTTGGCTATCTTGAGGATTTTCTTTTCACGCCTGATCGCGCGCGCCAAAAGGTCGGCGTGCTTTCCGGCGGCGAGCGCAACCGGTTGCTTCTTGCCAAACTTTTCGCGTTGCCGAGCAATCTTCTGATTCTCGACGAACCAACGAACGATCTCGATCTCGACACGCTCGACATTTTGGAGGAGCAGGTCGCGAACTTCGGCGGCAGCGTTTTGATTGTCAGCCACGACCGCGAATTTCTTAACCGCACCGTCGCGCGCATCTGGTCGTTTGAACCCGACGCCGACGGCGTTCCGCGCATCGTCACGTACGCCGGCAATTACGATGATTTTCGTGCCGCGCGCGAACGCATTCTTACCGCTGAAAAAGAAAAAAAATCCGAGCAACGTGCCGTTGAAAAACCGGTTGCCGCGGCGTCGCCGAAGAACGACAAGAAGCTCACGTGGAAAGAGACGCGGCGATTGGAGGAGCTTCCCGCGCTCATCGAAAAACGCGAAGCCGAACAAGCCGCGCTTCATGCGCGCTTTGCCGAACCCGGTTTTTTTGCGTCCGATAAATCCGCCATTCTCACCGCGCAAACCCGCGACGCCGAGGTGACCGCCGAGCTTGAAACGCTTTACGCGGAATGGGAAGCGTTGCTCGCCAAAGCATGAACGTGATGGTTCGCTGGATTTTTGTTTTCAGCGGGTGATCCCGCCCCGTTGGGGCTTGTGCGATAGGGCTGCGGGGCAATGCCCCTTGCCCTACGCTAATGATGCAAGGCTTTCAGCCTTCAACGTGGAAAATGCAGAAATTTTTGAGAGTTTTCACTTATAGATAGTTAACGCTTGTTTTTGCCAAACATTGAAGACATTCGGCGTCGTCATGCCGTGCCAAAGCCGCAATGTGCGTTCCACCATCACCGCGGATTTTGAAACCACCTTTGTCCGGCGT
>JAVBOU010000044.1:0-13718 GCA_031550185.1 Kiritimatiellia bacterium
CGGTTTTGAGTGCCCTTCTAGCACTATTTTTTATTACACAACCCCTCTGTGGCTGCGCGCGCCCCGGCCCCCCCTCCAAGTCCAAGTTTTAAACAAGTCTAATGTACCGCACCAGCGACAGACAAGAAGACCTGCGGTGTGCTTTGCGTCGTCTGCTTTACCTTGCCGATTGCGAACCCCGGTCGAAAAGGCTAAACTACATCATTTGACAACACATGCCCCTTCTCACTGTCCAAAATCTCCACACCTGGTATCCGGTCAAACGCGGTCTTCTCGCGCGCACGGTCGACCACGTCCGCGCAGTCAACGGTGTCTCCTTCACGCTCGACGCGGGCGAGACGCTCGGAATCGTCGGCCAGTCCGGTTCCGGCAAATCCACCCTCGCGCGCACGATTCTCAAACTTGAGCCGCCACATTCCGGCGAAATCCTCCTCGACGGCCAGGACATCGCGCATCTCCGCGGCGGCGCACTCCGCGCCTATCGCCGCACGGTGCAGGTCATCTTTCAGGATCCCTTCGCCTCGCTCAACCCGCGCCTCACCATCCTTCAGCTCGTCACCGAGGGCATGATCGCCCACGGCCTCACCACCGCCGCCACGCGCCGCGCCGACGCCATCGCGCTCCTCGCGCAAGTCGGCCTCGACGCCTCCGCGCTCGACCGTTATCCCCACGCCTTTTCCGGCGGCCAACGACAGCGCATTTGCATCGCGCGCGCGCTCTCGCTCCAGCCGCGCCTGCTCATCTGCGACGAGGCGGTCTCCGCGCTCGACCTCTCCATTCGCGCGCAAATTCTCAACCTCCTCATCGACCTGCAAAAGCAGCGCCATCTCGCTTATCTCTTCATCACCCACGACCTTTCCGTGGTTCAGCATCTCGCCGACACCATCGCCGTCATGCACCACGGCCAGATCGTCGAACACGGCCCAACCGCCGACATCATGTCGCGTCCCCAGGCGCCTTACACGCAGCAACTCCTCCGCGACCTCTTAACAGTTAACAGGTAAAAGTTAACAGTTACAATTCATTTTATGCACACTTCACTTTCCATGTTTTTCCCGGTCTTCACCTGTTAACTGTTAACTTTTAACTGTTAACTTCTCCCATCATGCCGTCCCCTCTTCTCCAGCAAAATCTCCGCCGTTTCCACGCCAACGCCCGCGCGCGCTGGGCGTTGCGCCTCTTCATCGGTATTGCCGTGCTCGCGCTGTTGCCGAATGTGCTCTGCAATTCCAAGCCGCTGGCGTTGATCCGCGAAGGCCGCCTTTCGTTTCCGTTTTTGCAAAAACTTCCGCACACGCCGAAGGAGGGCGACCGCGTGTTACGCGCGCCGCTGCCGTTCAGTCCCGGTGACATCATTGACACGCAGTCGCTCGAATCGGATCGCCGGATATTGCTGACGCTCACGCCGCAAAATCCGACGTTGCGCCTCGTCGTCTCAGCGGCTACTGGCGACAATAATTCAGCAATCAGCAATCAGCAATTAGCAATCACTCTTTCCTCTCACGAAGGCCCGCTCACGTTGCTTCCACAATTCACGCCCGGGCTGCCGATCACCAACGCCTTTCTGTCGTCCCCTGCCCTCTCCGCCGCGCTGGCCGACCGCTTCGCCAACCGTCCGTCGCCCGCGCTGTCGCTCGTCCTCACCAACGCCCACGACACCGCGCTTCTCGCGAGTTTGTCGCTGCCCGAATTTACCCCACGCGCCAATCCCCCCAACTCCCTGCGCTTCACGCTTCGCTCCGCCACGCCTGTGCCGCCGCCCACGCGTCTTAAACTTCCGCGCGACAATCCGGTGGCGAAACTTCCCAAAAATCTCAACGTCCCGGAGATCACCACGCCGCTGACAACCTTTGCCAAAACGACCTCGTGGCAGAGCATGGGCTCTGCCACGCCAGGCCCTGATGTGTCGCAGTTTGACGCCATTCCCGTGACGCTTTCGACGGCCTTCACGCTTCAACTGTCGCTTGAGCAAATCACCTTTCCGTTTCATCCCACGCCGCAACATCCGTGCGGCATCGACGGCTCCGGCCGCGACGTGCTGTCGCGAATGCTGTACGCGCTTCGCATCGCGTTGCTCTTCGGTTTGCTACTCGTGGTCTCCTCGATGTTTCTCGGCGCGGCGATTGGCGCGTTGCAGGGATACTTCGGCGGCGTCCTTGATCTGCTCGCGCAACGCCTCATCGAAATCTGGTCCGCGCTGCCCTTTTTGTACATCATGATTTTGCTGGGTTCCGTGCTTGGCCGCTCCTTTATTTTGCTGCTCATTTCTTACGGACTCTTCAACTGGATCGGGCTCTCGTATTACATGCGCGCCGAATTTTTGCGCCTGCGTCACCGGCCCTTTATCGAGGCCGCGCGATGCCAGGGACTGTCGCACACGCACATCATCGTCCACCACATTCTGCCCAACGCGCTCACGCCGCTCATCACGCTCTTTCCCTTCAATCTCGTCGGCGCCATTGGCGCGCTCACCGCGCTCGATTTTCTTGGCTTCGGACTTCCGCCGCTCACGCCGTCGTGGGGCGAACTCCTCCAGCAAGGCCAGCAACATCACGGCGCCTGGTGGCTGATTGTCTATCCCTCCGCCGCGCTCTTTGTGCTCATGTTTTTGACCGTGCTCATCGGCGAAGGTCTCCGCGACGCCTTTGATCCCAAACCCTCCTCGCGCTATCGTTGATCGTATGTCACGCGTTTCGGTCATTTGTCTTTTTGTCAGTCTGCTCCTGCCGCTTCACGCGGCGGAAAAAGTCGCGCTGGGCGTGTTGCAACTGGAGGACGCACACGCGGAGCGAGTGCATCGCGCGGGCGTTGAATACGCGACGCTGGAAATCATTTGGAGCCGGCTCGAACCGCGCCAGGATGTGCTCGACGAAGCGTACGTTGCGCAGGTGCGGCAACGCATGGAAGCACGCCGCAAAACAGGCTTCAAGCTCTGCCTGGATTTGGGCGTCCAATATCCGCCGGAATGGGTGCTTGCGTTGCCCGACGCGACGTACGTCAATCAGTACGGCGACGCGCATGTGGTGCGCCAACCCGGAGCGCTCATGGTCAACGCGGTGTTTAGCCGGGCCGTGCGCGAACGCGTGGAAAAACATGCCGCGCATGTGCGCGAATTATTCGGCGAGGAGTTTGCGTTGATCCGGCTGGGCTGGGGACATTACGGCGAGCTGAATTATCCCGGTCACCGTTACAACGGACGCGAAAATTGTTACTGGGCGTTTGACCGTTCGGCGCAGGGACAAACCGCGGGCGGCGTTGTCGCGCCGTGTCCTGTGCCGGGGTACATTCCCGGATCGTTGTCGCCGAATGACGAGGCGCAAAAATTTTTGGCGTGGTATTTGGACGCGCTTCAAAATTATCACGACTGGCAGTTCGCGACCATGCGCAAACTGTATCCCCTTGTTCCGCTCGGCATGTTGTATCCGTCGTGGGGACTCCGGCCCGGGCAAATTGAAAAAGCTTTGGCTGTCAATTTGGATGGCAGCACCTCCGCCGAACGCAATGGCGAGCTCCAGCGCGGCTTCGATTTTGCGCGCTTCATTGCCGGCATCACAGATGCGAACGCGGTCGTTTATTGCACGTGGATTGACAGCTCCGAAACCTTTGGCAACGACGCGTCGCCCGATCCCGCGCAATGGGGACCCGCGCATTATCTCGCGCATCTTGCAGAGACCCATCCATTGCGTTTGAACGTCTGGGGCGAAAACACTGGCGGCGGTGGTTTGCCCGCGTTAAAACTGACCGCCGAACGCGCGCGCCGTTTCGGCTTCAAGGTGGTGTTGTGGGCCTTTGCACCGCAATTGTTTTCCGGCGAAGAACCCACACTGGAACAACTGACGGCGGAGTTTTTGCAAGCATCCGAACCATAGCATTTATTCGTAGCGCAACGCTTCAATCGGATTCAAGCGGGAGGCGCGCCAAGCGGGATAGAAGCCGAAGATGAGGCCAATGGCAAAGGAGACGGCGACCGCCAGCACGACCGCGCCGATGGAAAGACCAATTGGCCAGTGCAGAATGTGGCTGACCACCATCGACGCGCCACGGCCAAGCGTGATGCCCACCACGCCGCCGCTCAGGCACAACACCACGGCCTCCAAAAGAAATTGCCAGAGAATGTCGCCACCGCGCGCGCCGACCGCCATGCGCAGGCCGATCTCGCGCGTGCGTTCGGTCACGGAGACGAGCATGATGTTCATGATGCCGACGCCGCCGACCACCAGCGAGATGAGCGCGACGATGAGCAACAGCCGCGTCATCAGGCGCGAGGTGGTGGTCATCATGGAGAGCAACTCGGCCATGTCGCGAACTTCGAAGTCGTCTTCGCCGCCGGTTTCGATTCGATGGCGGCGTCGCAGGACTTCGCTGATCTCCTCCTTGGCGGCAGCAGTGGCGGTGGAAGAAACTGCGCTGACGATGATATTTTCAATGTTGTTAAAACGCACGGGCAGCGGCGTGTTTTTCATCTGCTGGGCGTCACGCGCGGGATAAAGGCTTTGCGCGGATTCCGGGTACCAACTGCTGAGATCGTTGCCGCCGCTGGTCGTGGCGGTGTAAGCGGTGGCCATGCCGCCGGAACCGGAGAGGCGGTTGCGCAGCGTGGTCCAGGGCAGGATCACGACGTCGTCCTGATCCATGCCCATGAGGCTGGAACCCTTGCGCGAAAGGACGCCGACGACCTTGAAGATGACGTTGTTGATGCGGACTTCGGCGCCAACCGCGGACTCGCTGCCAAAGAGCGCCTCCTTCACGGTCATGCCCAACATGCAGACGCGCGCGGAGGTGGTGACGTCGCGCTCGACAAACGCCTCGCCCTCCTCAAACTTCAGCCAGTCGCGCACGTCGAGGTATTGCGTGGAACCGCCGGCGACCTGCCACGGCATCCAATTTTTATTGCCCGCGACAATCTGCATGCCGCGCCGCGTGATCACAGGCGTGCCGGTGCGCACAGAGGGGCATTCGGCCAGAATCGCGTCGCAATCCTCGCGCGTGAGCGAGACGCGGCTTCCGGCGCCGACGCTGACACCGGCGTTTTGCACGGCGGCGGGCGAGATCATGAGAATGTTCGAACCGAGGCTTTGCACGGCGGAGGTGACGGCGGTCGAAGCGCCCTGGCCGATCTCCAGCATGGCAATCACGGCGCCAATGCCGATGACAATGCCGAGCATGGTGAGGATCGTGCGCAGGATGTTGCGGCGCATGCCGTCGAGTGCCGTCACAAAAAGACCGCCGACTCTCATGACAGGCCTCCTTCTGAGATGACGCCGTCGCGCATGTGAATGACGCGCCGGGCATAGGCGGAGACTTCCGCGTCGTGGGTGACCAGCACAACGGTGAGACCTTCCTGCGCGTTGAGCTGCTGAAACATGTGGAGAATTTCGACGCCGGTTTTCGAATCGAGATTGCCGGTGGGTTCGTCGGCGAAAAGAATGGAGGGCTTGTTGATGAGCGCGCGGGCAATGGCGACGCGCTGCTGCTGGCCACCGGAAAGCTGCGCCGGATGGTGGTTCATGCGGTCCTTGAGGCCGACGTTTTCGAGCAGCATTTCAGCGCGCTCCTTCGCCTGCTTCCGCGACACGCCGTGGGTGTACTCCATGGGCAGCATGACGTTCTGAAGCGCGGAGGTGCGCGCAAGGAGGTTGAAGCTCTGAAAGACAAAACCAATATGCTCGTTGCGGATGTCGGCGCGCGCGTCACGCGAGAGGCGTGAGACGTCGTCGCCGCGCAGAATGTAGCGCCCGGACGTGGGAACGTCGAGAAAGCCGAGGATGTTCATCAGCGTGCTTTTGCCGGAGCCGGACACGCCCATCAGCGAGACGAGGTCGCCCTCTTCAATGGCGAGCGAAATCCCCTTGAGCACGTCGAGCGCCATGTCGCCGAGCCAGTAGGTTTTTTGCAGGTCGTGCAGTTCGATCAAGGTGGACATGGTTAACGGGGGCCGCCGCGCTTGGGTGGCGTGGGGAGTTTGGGCATGAAGGGATTGGACGTGGATTCTGCGGCAGTGGTGGCGGGTGCGACAGCGGATTTCCCGGTGATGACGTGGTCACCATCGCGAAGTTCGGGAGAGCGAATTTCGGTATGCAGGCCGTCGGTGATGCCGACCGTCACGTCGATGCAGCGCGGCGCGTGAGTCGCGGGATCAAAGAGATAGACGTGGCTCGAATCGCCTTCGCGCACGAGCGAGGGCTTGCCGCCGTCGGGTTGCCAACGGAGCGCGGCGGAGGGAACGAGAAGCGTGTTGGTGGACTCGCCGGTGATGAACTGAATGTTGGCGGTGAGATAGGGAAGCAAGTGGCCGTCGGGGTTGTCGGTTTTGACTTCAACTGTGTACGTGACGACGTTTTGCGTCATGGCGGCGTTAAGGCGGATTTTGTTGACTGTGCCGCGGAAGGTGGCGCCGGGAAGCGCGTCGACCGTGAACAAAACGGGCATGCCGGCATGGATGGCGCCGATGTCGGCCTCGTTGACTGCGACCCAAATTTCAACGCGCTTGAGGTCCTTCGCAATGAGGAAAAGACTGGGCGCGTTGAGGCTGGCGACAACGGTCTGGCCGATGTTCACGCGGCGATCGATGATGACGCCGTCGACCGGCGAAAGAATGGTGCAATAGCCGAGATTGCGTTCGGCCTTTTCGACCGAAGCCTGGGCCTGGATGACGGCGGCTTCGGCCTGCTTGAGCTCGGCGCGACCGACTTCAAGGTTGGCACTGGCGATCTCGCTGGCAAACTGATAATTGTCATAAGTCGTTTGCGCGAGGGCTTCGCCGACGCCGAGTTTTTGCGCGCGGGCCCAATCGCGGGAAGCTTGCTGGAGGCGGGCTTCGAGCTGGAGAATGTCAGCGTGTGCACGAATGACGCTGGCGGTCGCGGAGGCGAGTTGCGCTTGGGAAACGCGAAGGTCGGCGAGATACGTGACGTCGTCGAGCTTCGCGAGCAGCGCTCCTTCTCGAACCGTGGAACAATAGTCAACGGTGTTGGAGGCGATGTCGGTGCCGAAGCTGAGGATTTGTCCGGCGACCTGCGCGCCAACGTCGATGAGGTCTTCGGGTTCGATCGTGCCGGTGGCGCGGATCACGGCGCGCACATCGCCGCGCGTGACTTCGGCGGTCACGTAGGAAAGCGCGGGCGTGGCAGAGCTCGAGCGCTGCCACAAAAAGTAACCAGCGGCGAGGACGAGAAAAAGCGCGAAGGTGATAAAGAGGAGTTTTTTCATGGGGAATTTTGCGACGACGGTCGATTGTAGTCGAGGTAGTCGCGAGAGGTGTTAATTTTCCCAGCCGCCGCCAAGGGCTTTGTAGAGGGCGATGAGGCGCTGGGCAATGAGGATGTGGCTGCGGACTTCGGAATCCTGAATGGCAAGGAGGGCGCGCTGGGCAATGAGGACGTCGGTGTAATCGACTTCGCCGCCGTTGTAAAGCTCGGTGGCAATGTCAACGGCGCGGGCATATTGCTGGACGGCGATGGCGAGCGGCGCGGCGCGTTCGCGTTCGCGGAGAAAAGCCTGCCACGAATCCTCGACTTCAGAGAATGCGGTCAGCACGGCCTGCTGGTAAGCGTAGAGTTTTTCCTCGGCGTAAGCCTGGCGTTCGTCGACGCGGGCGCGGAGACGGCCGGCGTTAAAAAGCGGCAACGACACGCCGGGAAGCACGGAGAGCGTGCGGGTCGACGCGGTCCAGGATTTGAGATGCTCGGAGGTGAGGTTCGCGGAGGCGAGGATGGTGAACTTCGGAAAGAGGTCAGCCTTGGCCACGCCAATGCGCGCGGTGGCGGCGTTGAAAACCGCTTCGGCGCGGAGCACGTCGGGGCGGCGTTCGAGAAGCTCGGAGGGAAGACCGGCGGGAACATCGGCGGGGATGAAGGGAAAGGGATGCCCGGCGGAGAGCTCGGCGTGAAGCGCGCCGGGCAGTTGCGCGAGGAGAAGCTCAATAGCAAGAATGGCGGTTTGAATGTCGGCCTGGATCGAAGGGATCTGCGAACGCGTGGCGTTGAGCTGGGCTTCGGCGTTGGCGACATCGAGGCCGGAAACCCAGCCGCTGTCGCGACGGTCGCGGGTGATGCGCGCGGAGCGTTCCTGCGTGGCCAGATTGTCCTGCGTGACACGGAGAATTTCCTGCTGCATGCGAAGGGCAAAATAGGCGTTCGCAACTTCCGCGGCAAGCGTGACATACACGCCGCGCTGGTCAGCGACAATGGCGCGGAAATCCGCCTCCGTGGCTTCGATTTCGCGACGAACTCCGCCAAAGACATCAAGCTCCCACGCCGCGTCAAGACCGGCGGAATAGAGGCCGTTCCAACCGGTGTCCGTGACCGAATCGCCCCACGAACGTTTGCGCGAATAGGAACCCGCGGCGTCCAGCGTGGGATAGAGTCCGGAGCCAACTTGCCGCAACACGGCGCGCCCCTGGCGCACGCGTTGGGCGGCCTGCTGGAGATCGAGGTTCGCGTCGAACGCACGGCTGACGAGATTGGTGAGAAGCGGATCCTGAAAGCTTTCCCACCAGCGGGTGAGGCTCGCGCTGGAGAGGGAATTGGTGGCAGCCCAGTGATCGGGTTGCGGCAACTCAGGGCGTTGATAATCGGGACCCAGCAGGCAACCGGTCATCAGGACAAGCGGCAGCAGAGCGAGAGCGAAAGCGGTGTGTGTGAACGTGTTCATGTTGTTTCAGCCTTTTCCATGGCTTCAAGTTTGTGCTGAAGAGCTTTGGGGGATTTGCCCCAGCGGGCGACCATGAGGTAGCCGAGCGGGACAATGTAAAGCGTGAGAAAGCAGGCGCTAAGACCGCCGTAAACGACCACGGCGCCAATCATGCGGCGGCTCATTGCGCCCGCGCCACTGGCCAGCAACAGGGGAATCGCGCCCGCGACCGTGGAGATGCCGGTCATGAGAATGGGTCGCAAACGCAGGCGGGATGCCTCGAAAACCGCCCTCTCAAATTCGACGCCCTCGTCGCGAAGCTGGTTGGCAAATTCGACAATGAGAATGCCATTTTTCGCGGCGAGACCAATGAGCATGATGATGCCGATCTGGCTGTAAATGTTCATGGTGAAGCCCATGAGATTGAGACCCGCAACGGCGCCGATCATGCCAAGCGGAACAGTGAGCATGACGACAAACGGACTGAGAAAACTTTCGAACTGGAAGGCGAGCGCAAGGAAGGAAACCAATAGCGCGAGACCAAAGACCAGCGCCATTGAACCGGTCGAATCCTTGAGGTCACGCGACTGTCCCTTGTAGTCGATCTGCGTGTATTCGGGAAGCTTTTCGCGCGCGGTTTTTTCGAGGAAATCGAGAACGTCGCTGAGCGCGTAGCCGGGCGCGAAATTGCCGGTGAGCGTGATGGCACGGACGCGGTTGTAACGGTTGAGACGCGCGGAGTCGCCCTTTTCCTTGACGCTGACGAGGCTGTCGAGCGGAACGAGCGTGCCGGTTTTAGAACGAACGTAAATGTTGGCGAGGTCGTTGGGCGTGGCGCGTCCGTCGCGGCTGGACTGGAGAATGACGTCGTATTCCTGGCCGCGGTCCACATAGGTGGTGACCTGTTTGGAACCGAGCATGGTTTCAAGCGCGGCGCCGATCGCCGTGGTCGAGACGCCAAGCTCGTCGGCGCGGTCGCGGTCGATCGTGACGTCGAGCTGCGGCGTGGTTTCCTTGTAATCAAAGTCCCAGTCGAGCAGGCCGGGATAGGAGGAAATGGCGTCGGCGAGAATGTCGCGCCACTCGAGCAGTTGCGCGTAATCCGGCCCGCCAATGACGAACTGCACCGGGTTGCCGCGCGAGCCGATGCCCGCGGGCAAAAACGGTAACGCGCGGACGCCGGGAAGATTCAACATGGTCGGACGCAGAATGCTCACCCACTCCATGGCGTTGGTCTTGCGCTCGTCCCAGGGCTTGAGCTCCTGGATGAGAATGCCGCCGTTCATGTTGCGCGAGCCGAAGCCCGGCTGACGCGCGAGCAACGCGCCGCCCTCGCCGCTGGCCTTGAGCGGGTCGAACGCGCGGGAGGCCTGCTCCATGTAGTCGCTCATCGCGTAAAATCCCGTGCCCTCCGGCGTCTGGATCGACGCGAGAATCGTGCCGCGATCCTCGACCGGTTCGTACTCGCTGGAGAGCCGCTGCCAGCCCCAGACCATCAGCACGCAAATGGCGAAGAACGTAAACAGCGTGAATACCCTGACCTTCGCGACCGCCCGCAACGAGATGTCGTAAAGGCGGGAGCAAAACTCCACCGAGTGATCCACCACGCGCGTCAGCCAGCTGTCGTCGCCCTTGTCCTTCAAAATCTTCGAGCACAGCATCGGCGCCAGCGTCAGCGCGACCAACGTCGAAAAGCACACCGCCGCGGTCATCGCCACCGCAAACTCCGTGAAAAGCTTGCCGGTTTTTCCCTCCCACAACGCGATCGGCAGAAACACCGCGACCAGCACCACGGTTGTCGCCAGCACCGCGAAAATCACTTGATCCGAACCGCGCGCGGCCGCGAGCAACGGACGCTCGCCCTCCTCAATCCGGCGGTGCACATTTTCAATGATCACAATCGCATCGTCCACCACCATGCCGATCGCCAGCACCAGCGCCAGCAGCGTCAGCAGGTTGATGCTGTACCCCGCCATGTACAACACCGTCATCGACCCGGTCAGCGAAATCGGCACCGTGATCGCCGGAATCAGCGATGCGCGCATGTTGCCGAGAAAAAGAAAAATAACCAGCACCACCAGCACACCCGCAATGATCAGCGAGTCGCGCACCTCCTTCACCGACTCGCGGATGAAAAGCGCCTCGTCGCGCCGCACCGTGATCGACATTCCCTTCGGCAGGTTTTCCCCCAGCTCCGTAATCAGGTTCCGCACGCCCGTCGACACCGTCAGCGTGTTGCCCGTCGACTGCTTGAACACCGCCACCGCCACCGACGACATGCCGTCCACCAAAAACGCCTCGCGCATCTCCGACGGCTCGACGCGAACCTCCGCCACATCCTGCATACGCACCAGATTTCCGTTCTCCGCGCGCAACACCACCAGCGTCCCGAAATCCTCCGGCGTGTAATAACGCCGCTGCACGCGCACCGTGAACTCGCGGTCCACCGACTCGATCCGCCCGCCCGGAAACTCCACATTCTCCTCGCGCAACGCCGCCTCAATGTCCGCCGCCGTCACCCCGCGCGCCGCCATCGCCTGACGGTCCAGCCAAATGCGCATCGACCGCGTTTTCGCGCCGAAAATTTCCGCCGACGCCACGCCGTCGATCACCGAAAAACGATCCAGCAAATAGCGGTCCACATAATCCGTCAAATCCATCGGCGGCATCTCCGAACTCGTCACCATCGCAATGATCACCGGCATCGAGCTCGAATCATACTTCGCCACCACTGGCGAGTCCACATCATCCGGCAGCCGGCTCAAAATCCGCGCCACGCGATCGCGCACGTCGTTCGCCGCCGCGTCAATGTCGCGCTCCACGCGGAACTCCAGCATCACCCGCGAACGCCCGTCCTGACTCGACCCCTCGATCGTCCGCAACCCGTCGATGCCCGCCACCGCGTCCTCCACTAGTTGCGTAATCTTCGTCTCCACCACGCTCGCCGACGCGCCCTCATACGTCGTCGTGATCGATATCGTCGGCTCGTCAATGTCCGGATACTCCCGCACCGGCAGCCGCCGCACCGACACCAAACCAAACACCACCACCAGCAGCATCAACACCGTCGTCGCCACCGGCCGCGTAATCGAAAATCTGCAAATCGTCATTGCGCCCCTCCTTCACGTCCGTCCACAATCCGCACCGCCATCCCGTCCTTCAACTTCCCCACGCCGTCCGTCACCACCCGCTCGCCCAACGCCAGCAACTTCACCACCTCCACCATGCCCTCCTCGCGCCGGCCCAGCCGCACCTCGCGCCGTTCCGCCTTTTCCTCCGCATCCGGCACAAACACATATTGAATCTCACCCAGGCTCATCAGTGCCTTCTCCGGCACCCACAGCGACCTCCGCGGCGACGCCTCCAAATCAATCGTGAACAACATCCCCGGCCGCAGCTTTCCCTCCGCGTTGTCCACCGTCCCGCGCACCACCGCGCTCAAACTCACCGGATCAATCCGCGTCTCCACACTCGTCACCATCCCCGTGATCACCATCCCCGGAAACGCCGACGTCCGCGTCCGAAACACCACCCCCGTCCCCAGCGTCACCAGATACTTCTCCGGCACCGTGAAATCCACGTGAAGCTCCGAAATGTCGTCCAGCGTCGTCATCACCGTCCCCGGTGTCACATACGCCCCCAGGCTCACCCGCCGCAACCCTAAAAATCCGCCGAACGGCGCCCGCACCTCCCGCATCCGCAGCCGCGCGTCAATCGCCTCCAGCGCGATCTCCGCCTTCGCCAGCGACGTCGCCCGGCTGTCCAGCACCTTCTCCGCAATGCCGTCCTTCTTCAGCAACTCCTTCGCGCGCTCCATCTCCCGCCGCTCATCCGCCAGCGTCGCCACCGCGCTTTCCCGTTCCGCCTGCAGCAGCCGCTCCTCCAACTGCACCAGCAACTTTCCCGCTTCCACCCGCTCCCCGTCCTCGAAAAAGATGCCCACAATCTTCTCGCTCTCCGACGCCGTGATCTCCACCGACTCCTTCGCCTTTCCCGTTCCCAGCGCCTCCAGCCGGTCGCTCGTCAACCGCTCCTGCACCTCCGCCACACCCACCGGCGTGGCCATCGCCGCCATCGACGACGACGTCACCGCCAGCTCCTTCCGACACCCCTTGTAGACCCCCGCCGCGACGGCCAAAACCGCCACCCCAAGCACAACCTCAATTATAATTTTGATTACCTTTTTCATCACGCACTCAACCTTTTTTCGATTTTTTCACACAACCCCGCGCCGCAATCCGTTCCCTCACCCGCAGGATTCCGCCCAGGCAAAACTCATACGTGTACCCCACCATCTTCTCCACATCCCGCATGCAAATGTCCCACTCCTTGATCAACCTCGGCTTCATTCCCCCCTTGTGCGCATGCGGCGGCATGATCCGAAACAACCGCATCACCGCCATCTCACAATACGTCACCTCCTCCTCCGTCGCCCCCTCCCCCAGCAACTCCCCCAGCACCCCCAGCGTCAACTTCCGCATCCGCTTCATCCGCTCCGCAATCCGGTCGTCCAAAATCCCCGTCGGCGTCATCATCTCTGCCATCCGGATCTTGTGAAACACCTTCGCCTCCGGCGCCAGCGCCCCGTTCGCAAACATCCTCACCAGCCCCCGCAGCCGCTCCTCCGGCGCCATCCCCTCCCGCATGCAATCCTCCAGCGGAAAAAGCCTCGTCATCCGCTCCACCGCCATCTCCCACACCGCCACATACAGCTTGTCCTTCGACCTGAAATGAAAATTGATCGACGCCGAATTCACACCCGCCTCCCTCGCGATCACCGCATGCGTCGCCTTCGTGTACCCCATCTCCCCGAACACCCGGCTCGCCACCTCCAGTATCCGCATCCTCGTCTCCTCGCCATCCTTTCTCAAAACCGCCATGTCAGCACCTCTTTTGTTCTTTGGTTAACCTACCTAGTTCAACCAGACAGTTAAAGTTGTATCATAAACTCCCCTCCCCCGTCAACCATGGCAAACAGCCTTAGACTAGTTCCAAACCCAGACTCTAATTGGAGGGCGAGCGTCCAGGCGAGCCGCGACAGGGGGGTGTGGGAAAAAACTATATGCAACACACCAGCCCCACAACAG
>JAVBOU010000025.1:0-7147 GCA_031550185.1 Kiritimatiellia bacterium
CCAAGGCCGAAGACCTGCAAAACGGACACGCCGACGACCCCGTGCTTTTGGGGAACGTTGTCGGACTGTCCATGTTCATCATGGCGCAACACATCGAGTACAACGAAAAACAGGACGCCGCATTTGAAGAGCGCGCCACCAAAGCCCTCACGCAAGCCCTTGCAAAGTCCGGCGCGATCACCCCCGACTCCCAGTTTACCCGCATCGCCAAAGCCGTGTGCTGGCCCGTCGCGCTGGGCGTGTGCGCGATCTGCCTGCTTCTATCCGTCCTCGCACATTACGGCCAAGGCGAGGCCGTCGCCGGTATCGTCGGCAAAACCGCCGATGCTGCTGTTCAAAAGGTTGCCAAGTGATTTAGGGATAAAAAACCACACTCCGCCCCGTTGAGTTTCGTACTCACGGGGTTTGTTCTTTGAAATTCTGAGTTTGCCACCTCTTCGTCAACAGGAGATGAATGTAGATGTCCTCGAAAAAATTGCATAATGCTGTAATCGCCACATACGGTGATTACAATAACCTTCGGTATTCGGCCCCTTGGGTAACGACGGTGGATAAGCGTGGCAATCTTATTTTTGACGGTGACATTGGCAGATTTACAGGCAATCCAGAAACCGGAGAAGGGGGGATGCTTGTTGTTTCTTCCCCTGCACTCGGGATGGTTTACGCATACGGCCAACGAGATTTTCGCGGAGCAAAAAATACACAGTGTTATGCAAGATGGGATGGATCACAATTTCTGCCCTGTACGCGATTCGGAAAGTCAATGTGATCCCCCCTGTTGGAAGAATGAAACATTGGTTGGCATCACGCTACTTTTTTGATGATTTTGGCAATTTCTTCAAGGGCAGAGAGGACCGGCAACAATGTTTCAATCCGTGTCCACTTGGCTCCACCAATTCGCAGAAAAAGCGGAAAAAGCCCAATGCTTCTTCCGCTTTTCGTTTGCACGTCGCGGTCGTCACCGTTGAAGCGACCTGAAGGCAGGCGTTCGGGCTTGCCACGTTGCGCCGGGTCATGTACTCTAATTCGTCATGCCTATTCAGACCTCTATTTTTGACACGGCGTTTGACGCGTTGCCCGCGGTTTTTCGCGAGGCAAGGCCGGTGTGCGCGATGATTCTTGGCTCTGGTTGGAACCACGCGCTCACGACGTTTACGCCGATTGCAACGTGCAGTTACGCGGAGATCCCGGGGCTTGGTGCGACGAGGGTCGCAGGTCATAGTGGCGAGCTCGTGCTTTTTGCGCACCAGGGCAAGACGTTTCTCGCGTTTTCGGGACGCCGCCATTTTTACGAGGGGCTTGGCTGGGAGCCGTTGCTCATGCCTGTCGAATTCATCCGCCGCCTGGGCATCCCCAATCTGCTGATCACGAATGCGGCGGGCGGGATCAACCACGCGTTTCATCCGGGCGACCTCATGATCGTCACCGACCACATCAAGTTCAGCGGCGTGAACCCACTCATCGGGCCGCTCGTGGAGGGATGGGGTCCGCGCTTCCCCGATCTGTCGGAAGTCTACGCACGCGACCTGCGCCAGCAGCTCCGCGCCGCGGCGCATGACTCAGGCGTGCATGTGCACGAGGGCGTTTATGTGTTCACGACCGGGCCGACGTATGAGACGCCGGCGGAGATCCGCGCTTACGCGCAGCTCGGCGCCGACGCGGTCGGCATGTCTACGGTGCCCGAGGCGATTGTCGCGCATGCGGCCGGCATCCGCGTCGCCGCGTTGAGTTGCATCACGAACATGGCCGCAGGCATCCTGAACCAGCCGCTCTCGCACAGCGAAGTGCTGGAGGAAACCGCGCGCGCGCAACCGCGGATGTGCGCGCTGGTCAAAAGTTTCCTCGACACGTTTGCGTGATTGTCCGCTACTCCGCCGCCGCGAGTTTGTCCTGCAGAATTTTTTGCAACTCCGGCATGAGCTCAAAATGCGGCGACGTCATCGTCGGCTCCCATCCGTAAAGCGTCTTGATTTCCGCCAGATCAAAGACCGTCCGCGCGTCCGGCGCAATCGGTTTCCGCAACGGCACGCCCTGGTACAACAGCTTCAGCAAGTCCGCCGCGCAAAGCCCCAGGCGGTTGTCGTTGGCCGAGGGCATGACGACTTTGTGGCCCGGCAAATTTTTGCGCAACACGTGGTCGATCAGCGACGCCGCTTCTTCAAATCGCAGGTACGCGAAACCCTCGTCGAGAAAGACCGGATAACCGCCCGCGCCAAAACGCCGCCGATACCGCATGTCCTCCTCGGACAGCAGCGCCGGGAAGCGGATCGACGTGGCGGACAAATCGTCGTGCCACCGGCTGAACATGTCCAGCATTCGCTCCGACGCCTCTTTGCTCAACGCGTAGTGGTTACCCGGCGCCGTCGGTGTCGCCGAGTCGAACGGAAGGTGCGCGAGCAAGCTTTTTGACTGCTCCCCCTCGACCGGAAACTGCACCGCGCGCTGGCTGCACGCCGCCTGGATTGAACTCGCAAAAACCACCTTGCGAATCGCCATGTCCATCGCCGCCTGCACCACGTTCATCGTCATCGTCACGTTTTCCGTGTACAGCCGCTGCACCGGCGAGCAGGCGTATTGATTGGAATGGTTGCCCAGATGCACCACCGCCTCGCATCCCTCCAGCAGCGCGTACGCCGCGTTGCGGTCCAGCAAATCCACCACGCGCAACCGCACCGGCAGATCGGGGTTGTACAACACATCCGTCGCCACCACCTCGTGGCCCGCCTGGTGCAAGCCTGTCACCGTATACCAACCCAGCCGCCCCGCGGCGCCCGTCACAAGAACACGCATAAATCAACGCTCCTTTTGTTCAAACAAACGTTGCATGTATAGTCTAATCCCTCCCATTCGCCGCCGCAACAGAAATCCGCAAGCGGCCATCTCAACCCTTCCCAAACCGCCGCGTCAATTCGCGGAACGACGTCAGAATCATCGTTGGCCGGCCGCGCGGCGACGTATAGGGCATCGCGCAACGCGCCAGCTCGTCGATCAATTTGCGAATCTCCGGCTCCGCCATTGCCTTGACCTGGCCGCCCGCCGCCTTGCACGCCGCGCGCACGAGCACCTCCTCGCGCCAGCGCTCCGAACCGCGCTTCGCGCCCAGCGTTTCCAAATCCTGCGCAATGTCCGCCAACAGCGTCCGCGCCGGAAACGCCAGTAACTCCGGCGGCATGGACTCCACCATGAACGTATCCGGCGTCAACTCCGCCACACCGATTCCCATCTCCTCAAACGCCTCCGCAAACTGCCGGATCAACGCGCCCTGACGCGGCCCCAGCGTCACCGTCTCCGGCAGCAGCAACCGCTGCGAATCCGGCACGCTGCCCTGCACCCGCAGCATCAGTTGCTCAAACAAAATCCGTTCGCGCGCCGCCTGCGGATCCAGCACGACCAGCCCCGAATCCGTCTCCAGCACCACATACCCCTCCGCGCTCTGGCCAAAAATTTTGCACGTCCACCACGGCCCGCCTTCCACCGCCGCCAGCTCCTCCTCGCTCGGCATCCGCAACTCCGGTTGTGGCGCGACTGGCGCAGGAGGAATGTAAGACAGACGACGCGAAGCACACCGAAGGTCTTCCTGTCTGTCATCAGGTGGCGGCAAAACTGGAACTGCCATTTCCGGCGTGGCAGAGGTCGAGTCCTGCCACGGCGTGTTTTCCACGGGAACCGGCAAAACAGGCGGCAATTCGGGCTTTTCCACCTCTTGCGAAACTTGCGTCAGTGCCACGGTCAGCGCGCGTGCCACGAGATCGCGCACGGCCATCGGATTCCGAAAGCGAACCTCGCGCTTGGCCGGGTGCACGTTCACATCGACTTGCGACGGATCGACCTCGATGAAGAGAAACAATGCGGGCTTGCGTTCCGCGTCCGGCAGTGCCTGGCGGATCGCCTGAAAGACCACCGGCGCGGCAGCCGGGCGACCGTTCACGAAGATGTAATACTCGCTCTCGCCGCCGCGCGCGGCCAGGTGCAGCGGCGCGACAAATCCGCTCACCGACGCCTCCAGCGTCCGCACCGAAAACGGCAGCAACTCCTCCGCAAAGGCCAGCGAAAAAAGATCCGCAATCCGATCCCGCAACGATCCCGCCGGCGGCACGCGCAACAACTCGCGCCCATCCGCGCGCATCACAAACGCCACCTCCGGATGCGCCAGCGCATGATTCACAACCATCTGCTTGATGTGCGCCTGCTCGGTCTGCACAGACCGCAAAAACTTCCGCCGCGCCGGCACGTTGTAGAAGAGGTCGCGCACCGAAAACGTCGCGCCATGCGGTCGCGCCGCATCCCGCGGTTCGTCCATCTTTCCCGCCTGGATCACGATTTCCGTGCCGAGCGTTTCGCCTTGCCTGCACGTCCGCAACGTCACGCGCGCCACCGACGCAATCGACGGCAACGCCTCGCCGCGAAACCCCAGCGTGCTCAACGCCTGCAAGTCGTGAATCTCCCGCAGCTTCGACGTGGCCTGGCGCTGAAACGCCGCCTCCGCGTTGCGCCGCGTCATGCCTGTGCCGTCGTCTGCGAGTTCAATCAGCGTCCGCCCGCCTTGCGCGATCGACACCTCGATTCGCGTCGCCCGCGCGTCCAGCGCATTCTCCAGCAACTCCTTCACGACCGACGCCGGTCGCTCAATCACCTCGCCCGCCGCGATTTGATTCGCAATCTGCGGCGAAAGCACCTCAATCTGATCCTCGTCACTCATGGCAATAAAAAGGTGGGGCGCGACCGCCGGGCGCGCCGGAAGCTGGACATGCCGTCATCATTTACGCAGTCCAAAGCCCGGCGCGCCCGGCGGTCGCGCCCCACCTTACCCCGCGCGTTATTTCGCCGCGGCGGGCGTGGCAACGGGAACCTCATCGGGAAGCCCCATTTCCTTGGCGATTTCCGCGGTGATGTCGAGGCCGGGCTCCATGTACACGGCGACGGTCTTCGGAAGGACGGTTTTGTAACCCTTCTTTTTCGCGACGATTTCGATGACGCCGCGGATGTCCGACGTGGTGCGATTGAGGTAACCCTCTTCCTGTTTAGACAGTTCGGTGCGAAGGAAGTTGATGCGGCTGGAGGCCTGGCGGTCGCGCTCGACAAGGCGCTCACGCTTGTCCTTGGCCGTGTCCTCGGCGGTCTTCTTGGCCTTGGCGGAGAGTGCGGGATTTTGCGCCTCCTGAACCGCGGTCTCAAATTCCGCGTTCATCTTGTCGAGATCCGTTCTGAGTCCTTCGACCTCGGTCTCCATTTCGCGGAAACGTTTTTCGAGTTCGACCTTGTCAGTGGCGGTGCGCGGGTGGCGCTGAACAAGGTTGGCCATGTCGACAAAGACAACTTGGGCTGAGGCGGAAAGAGCGGCCAAAACGGAGAGAAGAAAAATTTTCATGGGTTTTGTTGGGGTTGGTTTGAAAACAGTGGCGACCAGAATAACACAAACAGAGGCAAAGTGCAAAAACGCCGGCAAACTAAAAGGGCAGGTCGTGCTCTTTGATTTTGCGTTGAATGGTGCGGCGGGAGAGGCCGAGCTTTTCGGCGGTGAGGGTGCGGTTGCCGCCGGTGTCCTCGAGGGTTTGCTCAAGGATGCGGCGCTCGATGTGGTCGAGGGTCATGCCGTCCGGGAAGTCCACACGGTCGGGGGATTTTGGCGAAGGGACGTCGTCGTGGCACGGCACAGGCTCTGCCACGGTGCGGGGAGGCGCCGGGGTTTGCGCCGGCGCGGGCGGCGGGACGACAGGCACCCAGTGGTCGGGGAGGTTGAGGATGTCAGCCGTGAGAATGTCGCGCGGCGCGAGGAGAACCGCGGCTTCAACGGCATTGCGGAGCTGGCGGATGTTGCCGGGCCAGGAGAAGGCTTCGAGGCGCTGGTAAAAGGAGTTGTCGATGCGGGAGAGGACGCGCTTGTGTTCGGAACAGGCGCGGGCGATGAAGCGGTCGGCCAGGGGGCGGATGTCTTCGAGGCGCTGGCGCAGGGGCGGCAGGGCGATGGTGACGACGTTGACGCGGTAGAGGAGGTCTTCGCGAAAGGCGCCCTCGGCGACACGGGCGTGGAGGTCGCGATGGGTGGCGGAGATGAGGCGGGTGTTGACGCGAAACGTGGAGGTGCCGCCGACGCGGCGGATTTCGCGCTCCTCCAATGTACGCAGGAGCTTGACCTGAACGCTGAGGGGCGCGTCGCCGATTTCGTCGAGGAAAAGGGTGCCGTTGTCGGCGCGCTCAAAGGCGCCGGCATAACGGGCGAAGGCACCGGTGAAGGCGCCTTTTTCGTGGCCGAAAAGTTCGGACTCAAGAAGAGTTTCGGCGAACGCGGCGCAGTTGATGGGGACAAAGGGACCGGCGCTGCGGCGGCTGTCGACATGCAGGGCGCGGGCGACGAGCTCCTTGCCGGTGCCGCTTTCGCCGGTGACGAGGATGGTGGCCATGGTGTCGGCCAGTGTCTCGATCTGGCGGAGGACGTTTTGCATGGCGGACGATTCGGCGATGATTTCGCGGGAGGAAAATTTGGATTTGACCGTGGCGGAGAGGTCGGTGACGCGGCGCTTGAGGGTGACGACTTCGAGGGCATGCTGGAGCTTGGCCTGGAGTTCGTCGAGGTCGAGCGGTTTGACGAGGTAATCGTAGGCGCCGACCTTGAGGGCCTGGACGCTGGAGGGAACGGAACCGTGGGCGGTCATGAGAATGACCGGCGTGTCGGGCGAAAGCTCGCGGACGCGCTGGAGCACAGCCATGCCGTCGAGCTCGGGCATGACGAGGTCGGTGAGGACGAGGTCGGGAGAGACCTCGGTGAACTTGGCGATGCCGTCGCGGCCGTCGCGGGCGAGGGTGACGTCGTAACCGGCGTCTTCAACAGCTTCGCAGACAGACTGGGCGCCGTCGGTGTCGTCTTCAATAATGAGGATACGGGGCATGGGAGAAGGGATGATAGCGTGACACGGGGCGGGAAGTCAAGGGAAGGAAAAACGCGCACAGGGCAACCGTATTCGCGTTGCATGTGATGGCGAAGCGAGAAAAAGCCCTCACTGTTTCCCTTTTTCTGTTCGGACTTTCATATTCGTCGGTTGAGGCGTCTTTTGTCGTGGCGTGGCAGGGCATAATCCACCCCACCACGACGTGTTGTCGGGGCATGAAAAATATTGGGGGAGTAATAAACGCACAAATAGTCAAACCC
>JAVBOU010000202.1:0-18504 GCA_031550185.1 Kiritimatiellia bacterium
GGGTTTCTGCGGTGTTTTGCCCCCCGCGGCGGCCCTGGTTTGGGGTGGGGCGGGGCCGGCGCCCTGCCCCGCCACGGGACGCGATTCTTTTTTGCGCGGGTTACGGCGCGACGGTCTTCAGGTAGGTCAGGCACTGCTCGATGCAGACCATCGGCGGGTTGGCGTGGTTTTCGTGCTCGACGATCAGCCACTCGGTGGCGCCTTTTTCAGCGC
This sequence comes from Kiritimatiellia bacterium, assembly GCA_031550185.1. Lineage (GTDB taxonomy): Bacteria > Verrucomicrobiota > Kiritimatiellia > RFP12 > JAVBOU01 > JAVBOU01. Next base: position 214 of record JAVBOU010000202.1, read on the forward strand.
AAGCTTTGAGGACGGCGGGCCATGCGACATCGTCCTCGCCGATGACGGCCTTGGGGTTTGTCCGCGAGAAGGCCTTGATGTGGACGAACGCGCTGCGGCCGGGATATTTGTTGATCAGAGCCTGGCCGTCAACTTGCGCGAAGTAGACCCAGCCCAAATCCATTTCCAGCACGAGGCCGGGGTTGAGGGTCATGGCCAACACGTCGAAGGGCAGCACGCCGTCGACGGGGCGAAATTCGAAATCGTGGTTGTGGTAGCCGAAACGGAAGCCGCTCTTTTTGCCGGTCTCCGCGGCGGCGTTGATTGCCTCGGCCGCGCGCTTGTAACCGTCGGCGGACTTCACGTAGTCGCCGCCGAGCGCGGGAACGATGAGGCACTTGCAACCCATCGCGCCGTAGAGGTCCATCGTGGCCTGGAGGTTGGCGGGCAGGATGTTCTCGATGCCGAGGTGCGCGGAGGGCGCGGTGAGGCCGGACTTTTTGAGCAGCGCGGCCCATTCTCTACCGCTCCGGCCATGTGTTCCGGCGAGCTCGACGCCTTCGTAACCCATCTTCGCGACGCCATCCAGCGTTGCCTCGAGATTTTCCGCGCAGTCTTTCTGCACCGACCACAATTGCACACCCAAGTGACACTTACTCATGTTGAACTGGCTCCTGTTTACAATGCGCCGGCAAACTCATGACGAACGCATTACCAAGATAGAACACGCCACACGAAAACTCAAGCCCGAAGAGGCGTGGAAATTCCCAAATCAAATAAACCAACCCTGGAAAGGCTCTTCGTCGGCCACACGCGTGTCCCGTCACCCCAAGGGGCGACGGAAAAAAACTTGAAAAAAGGAGGCGTGCCCCTTATGACAGGTGATTCCAACACAACCCGAAAAAAAGACGCCTCCATGAAAAATTAACACTTCACCACGTTCCCGGCGAACACTTCACACGCCAAACAACTTGCTCAACCCTGTTGTTTTTGCTGTGTGGCGTGACATGACCTCTGCCACAAAAAAAATTTGCGCGAGCCTGATTGCCACGAGCCGGCGGTTTGTGGTATTGTTGGCGCGTTGTTAGTTTGGGGTGTCGCGTTTCGCGGCTGAGATCATACCCAGGAACCTGATCCAGTTCATGCTGGCGGAGGAATACTGACTGTGCTTCTTTCGTCCACCCCATTTCATTTTGTCGGAGTTGTGTGATGGAAGAGTTGATTAGCGGCGCGATTGTTCAGCGCTTTTTCAAGAAGTTTAACGACCACCTGAGCGTGGATGTGGCGATCGTGGGCGCGGGGCCGTCGGGACTTGTCGCGGCGCACGACTTGGCGAGGAAGGGTTACAAGGTGGCGATTTTTGAAAGCAAGCTGGCGCCGGGCGGTGGAGTGTGGGGCGGCGGAATGCTGATGAACGAGGTGGTGGTGCAGGATGACGCGGCGGGGATTTTGCATGACTTCAACATCACGACGGCGCCGCTTGAAAAGCACACGGGTTATCACACGGCGGACGCGGTGGAGATGGCGAGCGGATTGATTTTCGGCGCGCGGAAGGCGGGCGCGGTGATCTTCAACACGGTGCGCGTGGAGGATATTGTGATCCACGACAGCGTGGTGTGCGGCGTGGTGATCAACTGGAATCCGGTGGTGCGGCTGGACATGCACGTGGATCCGCTGGTGGTGATGTCGCGCGCGCTTGTCGACGGCACGGGTCATCCGAGCGAGATCATTCAAAAGGTGGTGAACAAGGCGGGCGTGAAGGTCGATTCGCCGACGGGCGGCATCCTCGGCGAGAAGCCGATGTGGATGGCCAGCGGCGAGGAGACAACGGTAACCAACACGAAGCGACTCTTTCCCGGTTTGTACGCGTCGGGCATGGCGGCGAACAACGTGCAGGGTGGTTTTCGCATGGGTCCGATTTTCGGCGGGATGCTGAAGAGCGGACGGAAGTTGGCAAAGCTTATCGCAGACGATCTGGGATGAATGTACAGTGTAAAGTGTACAGTGTAAAAATCATCTGGAGACGTCATGAGTAACAATGTGGTGTTGGACAAAAGCAAGGCGTTTGCAATTCGGATTGTGAAACTTTATCAGTGGATGGAGAAGAACAAGACCGAATTTGTGCTGGGCAAACAGTTGCTTCGCAGCGGCACCAGCATTGGCGCGAAGTCCGCGAGGCGCATCATGCGCAAAGCAAGCGCGAGTTTGTCGCGAAGATGAACATCGCGTTAAAAGAGGCGGCCGAGTCGGAGTATTGGCTTGAGCTGCTTCACGAAAGCGGTTACCTGGGCAAAAAGGAATTCGACAGCATGATCGCGGATTGCGCGGAATTGGTGAGGCTACTCATCGCCATCATCAAATCGTCGAACCGCCCGCCCAGGGAAGCAACCTGAAATTTTTAACTCTCATTTGTACACTTTACACTGTACACTCTACATTATGTTTGGACTCTACTTAGTTTTGACGGATCCGTTGACGTCGTACGAGGCGTGCACAGAGGCGGCGGTGGCGGCGGGCGTGCGGTTCGTGCAGTTGCGGATCAAGGATCGGCCGGCGGCGGAAATTCTGCCGCTGGCAAAACGCCTGCGCGACATCACGCGCGGAACGGAGACGCGGTTCATCGTGAATGACGATCCGGCGCTGGCGGAGGCGGCCGGCGCGGACGGCGTGCATGTGGGGCAGGACGACATGCCGCTGGCGGAGGCGCGAAGGCGTTATCCGCAGTTGCGGCATTTTGGATTGTCAACGCATTCGCTGGAGCAGGCCAGAGCGGCGTTGCTGCAGAAGCCGGATTTGATTGGCGTGGGGCCGGTCTTCGCCACACCGACAAAGGCAACGCCGGATCCGACGGTCGGGCTTGAACAGGCGGGGGCGATCTGCCGCGCGACGGAGGCGGAGTGTCCGGCTGTGGCCATCGGCGGAATTGACGCGGAAAATCTCCGGCACGTGCTGCAAGCCGGCGCGCGGAATTTCGCGGTGGTGCGCGCGGTGTGCAAGGCGGAAGACCCGCTCGCGGCGATTCGAAATTTACAAGCAATTGCGCGGGCATTTGGCATCGGCTGATGTCGCGCAAATTGTCTGGCGTGGCAGAGGTAGGGTTCTGCCACGCCAGCGGTTTTAGCGTATCATGAAGAAGGCGTCCCGTTTGAAGCAACGAATCCAGAGGGTAGTCGTGGCGTCGGGATTGTTGACGGAAATAAGCCGCCATTCGAATTTGGCCGGGGCGCTTTCGGCAAAAGCGAGGTTCTCCAGACCGTTGAGTGTGGTGGCAGTCAGCAGGGGGAATTTGCCGGAGATATCTTGCGGGTTTTCGGGCGCGATGAGGCTGCCGGGTTGGAAGGTGGCAGTGTTTGCGATGATGGGTTTGATGCCGGCGGAGGTGAGAATGGGCGCGAGGCTGTTGCCGGGGAAGACGTTGAGGGTGTCGCAGAAAATTTGACCGCCTTCGAGGGCAATGCGATTGGCGAAGCCGTCGATGCCAAGGTTGAGCGTCGCGATGTTGGTGACAATGCCGCCGGCCTGGGCGCTGAGGACGCAGTTGGTGGCGTTCAAATGAAAATCCTTGCCGAAGAGATCGAGGACGCCGGGACGGGCGGGATCCAGACTTGCGACGCGCACGAGGCTGTCCCTTCCCGGTGCATCCCAGTAGAGGCCGCGAAAACTGAAGCTGTCGTCCTGCATGGCCATGTAACCGCCGTCACGAACAAACAGGGTGTTGCCAACGCCGTTGCATAGAATGCGGGAAAGCATCAAAGTGGAATCTGAAACGTCGATGCGGTTGTTGCTTCCGCGAATGAAGGTGGAATACCGGGCATAAATGACGCGCGAGCCTTTCTCCAAGAAAAGCGCATTGTTGTTGTCGGCGAAAATGCTGCACAAGTTGACGGTGCTGGTATTGGTGACAACGGAGTTGGAGATGCGAAGTGTCGAACCTTCGCTGACAAATGGCGTGCCGCCCCAGTCGCCGGCCAATGGAAAGGCATCAACGCGATTCTCAAAAAGAACCGTACCTTGACCGCGAACTTGAAAGAACTGGGTCTGTTCCGCGATATTTTTGGCGCGGAAGGACAGTTCGACGCGATTGGTCACGCCCGCGGTGGCGCCAAAGGCGACGCGTCCGAGGTCAAGGACGAGCGGAGCTGTTCCGGTTGTGGAGTTGAAGAGGCCAAGGTAATAGCGGCCTTCTGCGGTTGTGGTCGAAACGTGGGTTTCGGAGATGAATTGCTGCGGTGCGGTGAGGATCATGTTGCCCCAGGTGCTACCCTGCATTTTGATGCTCGCGGGAGCGCCGGCGTTGTCAAAAACAATGGGCGTGCCGTCGCTGGAGGAAATGTAAAAGTTGCTCCAATCGGTGACGGTCGCGGTCAGTGTTCCGAGGGTGAGCGTGCCCATGCCGGCAATGTCGATGTTGGGATTGCCGTAAGGAAAGATGACCACCGCACCGGGCGAATTGGGGACCAGGCCGAGATCCCAGTTCGCGGGATTGTTCCACACCTGAGCGCCATTCACGGGGCCGATCCAATTGTAAATGTAGGTCACGGTGAACGTGCCGCTGGCGTCGTTGCTGCCGGAATCGCTGTCGAGCAACACGCGCCATGTGCACACGTCGCCACGCGCGAGGCCGGGAATCGTAAACGTATTGTCGCCCACAACCGGCGTGCGGGTCATGCTCTGTTCAGCCGCGCCCTCCGGCGTCCAAAAAAAGGTGAGCGTTGTGTTGACGCCCAGACGTGTCACAGGCACATTGGCGGTTGTCGCGTCCGGCGTGAAGACAAAGCTGACATGGCCAAGCTCAGGCAAAGGAAGCGGCTGCATTTCGAAGGCGACAGAAGCCGCGCTCCAGATGAGCTCGCCACTGCCGTCGTCCGCGCAAAAACGCGCCCAGTAGGATTGCGTCGGAATCAAGCCGTTCAATGCCACGGAAAAAATGCCGGTCTCCGACACCGTCACCGGAACAGGCGCCTGCGTCCAAGCCGCGGCATCATCGAATCCGTCGCTCGTTCCCCAATACAGCCAGCCGCTCACGGACGCTTGAACCGCGGCCGCAAAACCCACGATCTCGGCGGACGCCCATGTCACGCTTCTCGCCTCCATCGTTGCCAGCGGCGACGAGTCGGCCACATTGTTTTGCGCCGGACTGTACGCGGTAAAATGTTCCGTCATCACCGTGTCATACGCGGCCTTCACCCAATCCTCCGAACGGATCGCATTTTCCAGCCGGACTTCATCAATCTCGCCGACCCACATGTCGCCGCCCCACGCGCCTGCGCCAATGCAAAAATCATACGCGATATCGGTGGCGGTCGAGTTGCCCAAATTCGTGTCGCCCGCCTTCACGCCATTCACGTAAACACTTCCCGCGTTTTCGCCCTTGTATTGCACGGTGATCAAAAACCACTGACGCGGCATCGAGGCAAACGTCCAGCCATTGGGCATGGCCACGTCCTGATTGCCGGCATTGTTTCCGCGCGGACGAATGATGTGATGCGAGGAACCCTCCTTTTCAACCTCCCACCCGGCGTCGCCATTATAAGCCGTCTTGCGGCTGAAGTACCTGCGCCAGGCATTCGCCGGCAGCGTTTCCGGATACTTAAACCATCCCGACACCGTGAACGTGTCGCCCAGATCCATCGCGCGATGATCCGGCACGCGCACATACTCATTGCCCGAGTACACCTGCGCGCCGCCCGCCACACCTGGCGCGGTCGTCGTGTTCACGCGCGTGCCGTGCATCCCATGCTGGGCGGAATCGGCCATGCCATTCGCGTCCGGCTCGCCCATGTGCCAAACGCCCGTGAACCCATTGTTCCACGTTGCCGTCGAATCCAGCGGCGCCGCGGCATTTTCATTGCCCCAATACGCCGTGATCGACGTCGTCCGCGTGAGCGTCGGAACGCGCACCCAAACGAACGAATCGCCCTCCGCGTTCCACGTGTCCACATCGTACGCCAAGCTGTTATTTTGCGCGTCCGCAAACCGCAAGTCCGCGCCACCCTCCAACATCTGCGCCGTGACCGCTGCCGGCAACTTCACCAGCACTGGAAAATTCACCAGCGCCTCCGTGCCCGAATAACCGCCAAAAACCAGCGTCATCTTCTTCGTCCACGCCGAAAAATCATCGGCCTGTGCCACGGCGACCCACGCCAACAACGCACCTGCAACACCTAACATCCGTTTCATACGTTACTCCTGCTTATTTCAAAACGACATCACATGGACATGCCACGCTTTCGTTACTTCGCTATTTTACATCACACCACCGCACCTGGCAACCGCGAACTGTATTCGCAACCGTTTTCGGGAATTTTTAAAATGAATTCGGGAGAAATATTATGAGCGAGGCCACGGGAATGATTCCGGCGGCCTCGTTGTTTCGGGGTTCGTGGTGGCTCCGCAAGGCCTATGCAAGGCCCATGCGGGCGCTCAGCAGACACCATGCTGCCGCCGCCACTGCCGGAACCTGGCCATTGCCAAGGGCTTTAAGCTCGTCCAGCCAGGTGGCCATCCCATGAGGTATGTGTGCAGCTCCGGGCTGGTCAACCGGCCATGGTGGGCAAGCATCCACCAGCGCATTGAATGTATCATGCTGCCATACTTCGATGCGAGGATGTGGCACCCCCTGAGTTGTGCAAATCCGCCGTCCGAGGCGAGCGGGGTGGGCAGCCAGAAGCCAAAGGCGTTCGCGGTGGTGCGGGGCGCCGACCGCATCCGCTCCCAGCACACACCACTCCGCATCGAACCCCATCGCGGCCAAATCGGCGAGGATCCGGTCGAGCCCGCGCGAAGCGAGCATGGGCGAATTTTTCACAAACACAAGCGGCGGTTCCACCTCGCAAATGATCCGCGCGAATTCCGACCAGAGGCCGCTTTTTGTACCGGTGATGCCGGCTCCGCGTCCGGCGTTAGAAATGTCCTGGCAGGGAAAGCCACCCGACACCACATCAATAAGGCCGCGCCACGTGTAATCCGCGAACACGGAAACGCACAGGTGCAGGTATTGCCACGCGCCCGTCTCCGCTGAAAGGTCGAGCGTGAACACGTCGGATTTGCTGGTCGATGTCGAAAGTTTGGCCTCGGCTTCGCCGGAACGGGTGGGCCCGGTGATGGTGATGTCTTGGTCGAGCACGCCGTCGAACGTGGCAGGGCAGAGGCTGCGCCACAAGTCCTTGCTGTACAGGTCGGCGATGTCCATGGTCTTTACGTCGAGCGATGTGCGCGTTTTGCTGAAGCGCGCGCCGTTGTACATGAAGGTGCCGTCGAGCGTGGAGAGCGGCAGCGTCGCGGGGTTGGCACCGGCGCGGACAACGGACTCCTTCTGCACATAAAAGCACGGCCGGCCCTCGCCCTGTCCCTCGCGGATAAACTCGACGTTGACGGCGTTGACGCCCGTGTCGTCCTCCAGCGTGTCGTCGACGAGAAAGCGCGACGGCTGCCGCGTCCACGCGGTTGCATTGTCGCCGATGACGACGCCGGGCGTGTCCAGCGTGTCGCGGACAAAGATTTTCGGGAAGAAGCGCTGTGTCCGCTCGAGCGCCTGGAGACACGTGAGGTTGCGGTCCTCACTTTCAGGGAGCTTCGTGTCGCGCCACTCGCCGCCGGAGATGCTGCACGTGGGCGCGCCACTGTAGAGCGCGCCCGCCGCGCTGAAGATGTCCTGCAACTGCGCTTCCACGTCGATGTTGGCGCCGGTCTCGCCCTCGTTGAGCACGACAAAACCCGTGCGTTCGAGCGTGGCGGGGTTGTCGTCCTGCCGCGAACGCCAGCGCTGAAAGTACGCGAGTTTCGAGAGCAAATAGAGCCCGCGTGTGGCAAACTCGACGCTGTTGGCAAAGCGTTCGCCGCGGAGCGCGCGACGGAATTTGACGAGGACGCACGCGATGACATGCCCCGCAATGGTCACCTCCGCGTCCGCGTAGGCGCCGGGGTTGACGTCAACCAGGCTGCCGTTTTCGAGCATGAGATTGGCGACAACAATGCGCGTGGGCGCGCGGTTGGCGATGGCGAGGGAGGCGTCCTCTGCGAGGTACGGCGTGCCGTTGATGATGACGGATTGAATGGTCATACGGAGGCCGGAATGTCGGTGTTGTTGCGCTCGACGATGCGCGTGATCGCGTCCACGCGGGCGACCTGCTGCGCGAGGGTTGACGCAACCGTCTCGGCGTTGCGCACAACCGCGTCGCCCAGCTCCGCCGCGCCGCTTGCCACGCCCTGCATGGCGTTTTCCGTCGCGGCCATGTTGCCGCCGCCCTGCATCATGCCGGGCGTTCCCGGCGCGGGGGACAACGGCGAGCCGCCTGCCCGTGGCGTGGCGGAGGCGCTGCCACGCCACGGCCGGGTGCCGGCGGGGATGTCCTTGTCGTCCGTCTGCAACTCGGCATGATACGTCTCGTCGTTCCTGAGGCCGAGCTTGTTGCCGAGTTCGTTTTCCTCGCCAATCAGATGTCCGCGAAGTTTGACATAGGCGTCGGTGTCCTTGTGCAACGCCTCGTATTCGGTTTTGAGGAGACCGGCGGCTTTCTCATGCGCGGCCTTGGCGTCGGCGACCTTTTTTTCCGCGGCTTTAATGTCCGATTGTTTACGGCGACTGCTCTTGTAGTCCGTTGACTTCTTGACCGCGTCGAGGGCATGCCTGGCGTTGGTGATAATCATGCGGGCTCCTTTTGCAAAACCATTTCCTTTTCCTTGGCTGGGGTTTTTGATACAGTTCCTTGCGTTGCGGTTGACTGTCAACCAGCGACAACGGGAAAGTTACCAAAAGTTGTTACCATTTTCAAGCCAAAAGTTTTTTTTTGTTATGCAAGGCGATAACCTACAAAAAACCCGCGAAGAATTGGGTTTCACCCAGCAACAATTTGCAGAAATGTTGGGTATTACGCGCACTTATTTGGGTATGGTTGAACGAGGTGAAAGGCCGTTATCAGGAAAACTACAAAGAAAACTCACCCATATATTAGAAACAAAAGGTAACAACCCCTCTTGTGTTTTGCAAGAAGAGGGACACGAATATATGCCAGATAATAACGGTGATTTAACTATCGTTTTGTTGCAAAATAGTCTTAAAGAACAAAAACAAATCATCTCTCAAAAAGATGAGTTTATTGCACAACAGGCAAAAGCACTGGAGCAGTTTTTAAATCTAAATACCACAATGCAAGCCGAGATTGAATTATTAAAAAACCAACTAGCCGAGGCCAAACGCCACACCGCCCCCACGCATCCCCCAGCGGCAAAAAACGCCGCCATTTCATCCCATTCACCTACATAACAGGCGTTGCGCTGGTTGCCATTTTCCTCCCCCACGACGCCCCGCCCCTCATCATTTTACCCGACGAATAGCCCACCGTCCCGCCGTCCAGTAGTCCCGTCGTCCTGCCTCGATCGGCTCGAATGCCTCGACTCCCCTCTTTCTCCTTTCACCCCCCCGCCCCGCCGCCGATCCCCTCCCGCTCGCTGCCGATCACGCGCCTGCCATCCGCCTCTCAACCCCTTTGCAATCCCCTTGCACCCGTCCTGAAACCCCGTTGCCCCGCCCCGCTTCAAAATAGTTTTTCTTCCCGAAAACATTTCAAAACCGCCCCTCCAGCTAAAACAATTCCCGAATTTACTATTTTCCCCGATCCGCCCCGAAAGCTCGTTTTCTCCTTACCCAATCTACCATTTTCAACCACTTTCCACCAAAATCCCGTTTCCCGGATTCCGTTGGTAAAAGGTCGAAACACGATAAATTGTCTGGCGTGGCAGAGGTAGGGCTCTGCCACGAAAAGATTCGATTTTTAGACAATAAAAAGCCCCGTTGTGCCGTAACGCGTTGAAACTCTGTACCTCGTAATTCGAGGTGGGAACCCTACCCGGCGGTCAGCGTTCTCCGCGTTGCCGCGGCTTCCACGTTTCGCCGTATTCGGACTCCCTGAAAGTCATGTAGGTCAGAAAATCATGCGGATTCGCGCACACAACAGGGCCCACTGGGAATACCCCTTTGCGGGGAAATTTCAAAGATCGCGAAGTTCGACGGGAAGCTCGTTTTTGAGCGTTTGGATGATCGTCGAGAAGGCCGCGTTGACTTCGCTGTCGGTGAGCGTCTTCTCGGAGGAGCGGAACTCCAGCGCATAACCCAAACTGCGTTTGCCGCTTCCCATCTCTTTGCTGATAAATATATCAAAAAGATGGAGTTGCGTCAAGAACGAACCCGCGGATTTGCGAATGGTTTCGGCGATTTTTTCGTGGCAGAGGTCGAGCGGTGCCACGAGCGCGAGGTCGCGCCGGATGGAGGGAAAACGCGGGATGGGCTGGACGTGCGGAAGGGGTTTGGCGACGTTGGCGAGGAGCGGCACGGCGTCGATTTCGGCAACGGCAATGGGCGCGGAAAGGCGCCACTGGTGGCGGATTTTTTGGGTGACAAGGCCGAGGATGCCGACGGGCTGGGCGTTGAGGAGAAGGCTGAAGGTGAGACCGGGCTCAAGGGCAACGGGCGGCGTGGCCAGCGGCGCGAGGGTGAGCTTGCCGGCGCGCAATCGGGCGCTCAGCGCGTCGAGCGCGCCTTTGATGCCGAGGAGCGCTTCGTCGTTGGAAACGGCGCGGCGCGTGTCAAGAGGTTTGCGTCCGACAGGGCCGGTCATGGCGAGGGCGAGGCGGGTTTTTTCGGAAGGCTTGCCATTGGTGTTGTGGAAGACGCGGCCGAGTTCGAAAAGGGCGACCGGCGCGTCGGGGAGTTGGGCGGCGTTGCGTCCGGTGGCGGGGATAAGCTGGGCGAGCAGCGAGTCGCGCATGATGGCGTAATCGGCGCTGACGGGATTGGGCAGGACGAGGCGCGAGCCGGCGGCGGTGTCGAAGAGATCGAGCTCTTGCTTGGAGAGGAAGCTGTAGTGCATGGCCTCGGTGAAGCCGAGCGCGGCGAGCGTGTTGCGGCAGGTGGCGGCGGCGCGGAAGGGCGAGTCGTCGAGCTTGGAGGGCAGGGCGATGGGGTCAGTGTCCGGAATGGCGGCGAGGCCGTGGAAGCGCGCGATTTCTTCAATGAGGTCCGCCTCGATGTCGAGGTCGGGCCGCCAGGAGGGAATGGAGAATGTGGCGGAGGTGTCGTTGTGGTCGACAGCGCGCAGGCCAAGGGCCGTGAGGTAGCGGAACATGGTTTCGGGGCTGAGGGCGAGGCCGATGACTTCGCGCGCGCGCTGGAGCCGCAGGGTGATGGTGCGCTCGACGCCGACGCGGTAATCCTCGTCGACCACGCCGGGCGCGAAGGTGACGCCGGTGTGTTGCGCGATGAGCGCGACGGCGCGGCGGCTGGCCCAGTCGGCGAGTTCGGGATCGACGGTGCGCTCGAAACGGTGGGAGGCTTCCGTGCGGATGTTCAGCGCGGTGGCCGTGGCCTTGATCGAAGGCGCGGCAAAGGTGGCGCTCTCGATGAGAATATCGGACGTGGCGTCGGCGATCTCGCTGTTCTGCGCGCCCATAACGCCGGCGACGGCAACGGCGCGCTGCGCGTCGGCAATGACGAGCATGTCGCGCGTGAGCGTGCGGTTGACGCCATCGAGCGTGGTGATGGGTTCGCCTTGCTCGGCGCGGCGGACGAGAATGGTGCGGCCGGCGAGCTGGTTGAAGTCAAAGGCGTGCAACGGCTGGCCGCATTCGAGCATGACGTAATTGGTGACGTCGACCGCGAGCGAGAGCGGGCGCACGCCGCAGAGTTCAAGACGGCGCTTCATCCATGCGGGCGTTTCGGCCTTTTCGACGTTGGTGAGGATGCGCGCGATGTAACGCGGACAGAGCTCAGGCGCGGAAATTTTGACACGCACAAAATCGCCCGCGGGCTTGCCGGAAGGCGCGGGAAGCGTGGTGGGCGGCATTTTCAACGGACGGCCCAGCAGTGCGGAAAATTCGCGCGCAATGCCAATCATGCACAGGCAGTCCGGACGGTTCCACGTGATCTCCAATTCGAACACCGTTTCCGGCGGCGGCAACACGTCGGCGAGCGGCGTCCCGGCCTTGAGCGCGGGATCGAGCACCAGCAGGCCGCTGTGGTCGGCGGACATGCCGAGCTCGCTCGCGGAGCACAACATGCCGAAGGATTCGACGCCGCGGATTTTCGCCTTCTTGATTTCGAAATTGCCGTTGGGAACCATGGCGCCGATTTTCGCGAGCGGCACCTTCAATCCGGCCGCGGCATTGGGCGCGCCGCAAACAATTTGCAACTGCTCAACGCCGTCGGACACCGTGCAAATACGCAACTTGTCCGCGTTCGGATGCTTCTCTGCCGTGAGGATTTCACCGACAACAAAATCGCTGGACACCGTTGCGCCAACGGTGTCAATGCCCTCCACCTCGATGCCGCAAAAAGTGATCTTTTCGGCGAGCTGTTCGACCGAGAGATCGGAAATGTCGATGTATTCGTTGAGCCAGGAAACAGGAACTTTCATGAAATTTGGGGATTAGTGGAAGTTAGGGATTTGGGGACTTGGAAATTTTCGTCTTGTGGCGTGGCAGAGCCTTTGCCACGCCACGGCGGGCGGGTTGCTTTTTCTTTGCGGGGGCGGAGTCGTAGGTTGCGGATTCCTCGCGCAGAATGTTAACACAATATTCGTTGAGACTCTCGTTGGCAATTTGGGCGCGACAGGCGAGGACTTTATGAAGCTCGGGGCCGACGCGCATGACGAATTTGCCGGAGTAGTTTGTTTGTTTTTTGGGTTCGGGAAGCGGGTCGCCGTCTTTTTCGTAATCATTGATCACGTCGTCGACAATTTTGCAAAGCTCTTTGTAAACTTTTGCCTCGTCGTTGCCGTGGCAACCGCCGATGAAAAGTTCGGGGCAGGAGCCGATGTACACTTGGTCTTCATCGGACCATTCGACGATTTTGAGATAGCGGTCACTTTTTTTCATTTTTCACCTTTTGCAATCCTGTTGCAACGTTGTCTTCCTGATACCGGTGGGCGTCGTCGCCAAGGCCGCCGCTGAGGATAACCATTGTCCCGGACAAATGCTTGAATTTGCGGTGGCTGCCTTTGCCGCTCTTGTTGACGAAACCGGCGCGCTCCAAGTCGCGGATGAGTTCTCTGATTTTCCTTGGCATTTCGATAGTACTAAAGTGGTACTAAACATGCAAGCGCGGAGTTAGGCGAACTGCGAAAGGAAGCGCAGGTCGTTGGCGTAGAGGTCGCGGATGTCGGTGATGCCGTGCTTGATCATGGCGATGCGCTCGACGCCCATGCCGAAGGCGTAACCGTAGCAGTCCGCGGGATAGCCGACGAATTGGTAGACGCGGGGATCGACCATGCCGGCGCCCATGATTTCGATCCAGCCGCTTTGCTTGCAGACGCGGCAGCCGTTGCCGTGGCAGACGTGGCAGGAGAAGTCGACCTCGACGCTCGGCTCGGTGAAGGGGAAGAAGTGCGGCCGGAAACGGACGGAGACGGAGGGACCCATCATTTCGCGGGCGAAGTGGGCGAGGGTGGATTTGAGGTCGGTGAGGGAGACGGGGGTGGTGTTGACATAGAGACCCTCGACCTGGTGGAAGTTGGCGCTGTGGGTGGCGTCGGTGGTGTCGCGGCGGTAGCAACGGCCGGGGGTGATGATGCGCACGGGTGGCTGATGCTCGAGCATGGTGCGGATCTGAATGGGCGAGGTCTGCGTGCGCAGGAGGGTGTCGGCGTCGAACCAAAAGGTGTCGGCGGCGTCCATGGAGGGATGGTGCGCGGCGGTGTTGAGGGCGGTGAAGTTGTTGAAGCGCGTCTCAATGTCGGGACCGTCGGCGACGGAGAAGCCGAGCTTGCAAAAGATGTGCGCAATTTCGTCGATCACGCGGGTGATGGGATGGAGCGATCCGAGGGTCTGCCACTGGCCGGGAAGCGTGTGGTCGAAGGCGGGCGCGGCGGCGGTGGCGGTAGCGAAGTTTTGCTTGCCGGCGTCGAGCGCGGCCTCAAGTTCGACGCGCCAGGCGGTCATGCGCCGGCCAAATTCGGGACGCGCTTCGGCGGGGAGGTTTTTCATTTGGCGGACGGCTTCGGTGATGACGCCGTTGCGGCCGAGATAATGAATGCGCGCGTGGTCTAGCGCGGCGATGTCAACGGCGGCGGCGACCTCCTTCAGCGACGCGGCGTGAAGTGATTCGAGTTCTTGCAATGTCATAAACTTTCCTTACTCGATGACGAACGACGTGTCGCAGGATTGCCCGGCGTCCTTCATGTAAAAACCCAACAGCAGCGTGACGGGTTTGTCGGCCGGGATGTCAATGGTCGTTGACGCGGGCTGAGCCTGCTCGCAGTAGATCGCGGCGCGCGTGCTGTTCTGCGGCGTGATGAGGCGGAGCGTCATGGGCGATGTAGAAATGGGCACCGTGATGTTCGCCAGTTGCGTCGTGTCGCTCATGACGCGCACCTGCAATGCGGGCGTGCCGGCGGGCGGCTGGGCGGTGTGGAGCGACGTCAGCGTCATGGTCGCGTTCAGATTTTGCGGCGCGCCGATGTTCCATTGCAAGGCCTTGCCGAAGCGCGTGCATGCCTGGCCGTTGATCGTCTTCGGCAGACTCCGCGAACGTCCCGTGACGCGCCCCTTTCCGAGCGTCGGCGTAAACTCCAAGGTCACGTCATTCGGCAATTCCGGCGAATCGAAAATCATGCCGTCGGGCGAATACGAACCGCTTTTCAAAAACTTCCAATGCCGCCACGGCGCGCGCGTGGTCGATGTCGTTGGCTCGACGGACGGCTGCGTTGCGGCGGGCCCGGCGAGTAGCGATTGCGTCAGCCCTTCCACGGACTGCGTTTCGACGGCGGCCCTAAATTTGCCCGTCAATCCGCGAATGGCCAGCGCCTCGTCGATTTTGCCGTTTTTGGTGTATTCGCGCTGGTAATCCTCAAGGCGGCTGATGAACTTCTGCGTGAGCGTGGTCACCGCGTTTTTGCGCGTGGACACCGCGCCCTGCCGCTGGCGCATGAAACCCTCCTGCGCCGTGCGCAAGAGTGCGGGCGTCTCGACCAACGCCGTTTGCGGCATTTCCGGGATCGCCTCAAACTCATCCCCGCCGGTGGTCAGCGCCTCGTCGAAGCGCCGCATTTCCTCGCCCACGGCCAGCACGTTTTCAAGGTCGCCCGCCTCCTGCATTGTCTTGCGCAACGCCGCGAGCTGCGCCTTGTAATTGGCTTGCAACTGCCGGTCCGTGTTCACCTGCGTGTCGGCCAGACGCTTGATTTCATCCGCGAGGATGTTCACCGTCCTGCGGATTTCCGGGATGTTCACCGCCGTCAACGCGTCGTCCTGCGCGACGAGCAGGAACGGGCAGAGCAACAGCAGGACACGGACTAAATATTTTTTCATGAACATGATTTGCACCAAAAAGGGAAAGGGTTTAAGTATAGAAAGAACGTCCCCGCAAGGCAAGCCCGCATTCCAGCATTGTTTTTTATGAGTTCAATTTTGTAACATAAAATATAATCTTATTTGCTTGTCCGGATTGCGTGGCCGCCTCACGCTTGTCGTTTGCGCCGCCTCACGCGCGCCATCATCCATTCCACCATTTCAAACGGCTCCCGAATCCGCAACACCCAGAACCCCGCCACCGCGCCGGCAACACCGCCCGCGCCGCCCGCGCACACGCGCAATGCCTGAACCACTTTGTCCGTCAGCGCCATCTTCGCGATCCCCCAATCAAGCCCCCGCAACGCCAGCCACGCGCACGCCGCCGTCGCGCACGTGCACACCGCCACGCGCGCCAAAAATCCCAGCGTCTCCCCTGCCGGAAACACCGGCGCGTTTTGCTTCAGCATCCACGACAACGCCACCGTTTTCAGCAGCCGCGTCAACGCGAACCCGCCCGCAATGAACCCCAGCACAATCACCGGCGTCTCCCCAAACCACTCCAGCCCCAGGAAGCTGATCCCCACGCTCATCACCGAAAACACAATCCCCAGCACCGTCACCGACACCACCCGCCGATGCGCGAAAAACGCCTGCATCAGCACCGCCTCCAACGCCAGCGCCGGCATCACAAACGTGTAGCACGCCATCGACACCGCCGTCCACACCACGCTCTCCTCGCCAAACTTTCCGCCCTTGAACACCAGCGACGTCAGCGGCACCGCAATCACCGCCACCAGCCCGCACATCGGATAAAACAGCCCCAGCATCATCCGCCCGTAATGCGTCACAAACCGTCCCACGCCGCGCATGTCCCGCTTGTCCACCAGCTCGCAAAAAAACGGAAACACCGCCTTCGCCAGCGTGTACGGAATGATGAAATGAAACGTCCCCTGCAACTTCCGTCCGATCGAATTGGCCTGGATCAATCCGTCGTCCGGCAGCCTGCTCAGCACGTATACATTGTTGATGTTGTCCCGCACCTTCGCGAAAATAATTCCGCCGATCAACGGCAGCGCCAGCCACATCACCTGCCGCATCGCCGGATCATTCAACCACAGCGACGGCCTCACCCCGCGCCACTTGTCCCGCAGCCCCCACGCATGCGTCCCCACCTTGCACACGCTCCCCACCACCAGCCCCACCATCAGCATCCGCGCCATGCTCTGCGAATGCCACGCCGCCGCGCCGCACAACACCGCCACCACCACAAACTTCCACGCCGCGTCGCCAAACGCCGCAAAGAAAAACCGCTTGTGTCCGTTCAGCATCACATACGTCGTCGCCCCCAAACTCAACCCGAACAACGCCGGCGCCAGCCCCCGCACACTCTCCACGCCCAGCCTGAACTTCTCCGGCGTCTCCTCCGGCGTCCAGTCCGTCCAAATCCGCACCACCGCCTCCGGGAACGACATCAGCAGCAAAAACACCGCCAGCACAATCACAAACTGCAGCGTCAAAAACCGGCCCGCAAAACGCTGCGCCCGCTCCTCCCCGTGCGCTGCCATCGTCCGCATGAACACCGGCAAAAACGCCGGCGCCACCACTTCCTCGAAACACAAAAAAATCGCAAAAATACAATTCTCAAACGCAAACCCGTACACCACATCATAGACCGTCGGCTCCAAATACCGGCCCATCGCCCACGCCTGAATCAACCCCGCCAGCTTGAACAAAACATGCGCGATCCCCACCACCATCCCCGCCCGCAACACCCGCCGCCCCAGTCCATAATCATCCTGCATCACACCACCCCTTTGACTTGAAAAACACACATTCGTTTGCTCCGCGTGGCACGACCCGACCATTGCCACGCCACAATATCATTTATCAACCACGCCCCGCAAGTCCTCCGCCACACGCGCCGCGCGCGCCTTCCCCGCCTCATGCGTCAGATGATACACCGAATCAAAAAACATCCCGTCATCAAACCGGTACCGCGCGCACGGCGCAATGAACGGCGTCCCGTTCGCGCGCATCGCCGCCTCCACGCCCGCAATCAACTCCTCGTTCACCTCAAACGCACCCGTCGCATACACCGGCGGCACAAACACCATCCGCACGCCACGCGCCTCCGCCCGCTTCACAAACGCCAGCAAATCCGCCCCGATCCGCGCGTCAAACTCCCGCGTCTTCCACACACCCGGCCGCTCAAAACCCCTCCGCGCAATCCCCGCGTGCCCCACCTCGTCACCCAGCGCGTTAAACGAATCCGCCGCATACCACGGACGCGCGCTGCAATCCCACCACGACTTCGGATGCGTCCACTTCGTCTGCGCGTAACCCAAAAAATCCCCGAACAAAATCCGCCACTGCTCGCCGCTCAAATCCCGCAACCCCGCCCGGTCCACCTCGCACAACAACGACACCAACCCCTCCCCCGCGCCCAAAAAACTCCGCCGGTTCGTCAGCTGCTCATACTCCGGAAACACCGCGATCACATCCCCCTCCCCGCACACGCGCAACGCCTGGTCCAGCATCGCCTTCAACCCAAACGCCCCATACACACCCAGATTCATCACCGGCATTTCCACCACGCGCGACACCTCCGCGCTCTCCATGCCGAACGACACATTCGACCCGCCCGCCAGCACCACCTTCGGCGAACCCATCTCGCGCGCCGCCCTCATCTTCCCCGGCAACGCCCCCGCCATCGACGCCCGCACCTTCGCGTTCGGCAACACAAAAAGCCCCGCCAACACCAACGCCAGCATCAGCACGCCAAACCACATCACCATCTGCAAAAACCGCTTCATGACGCCTCAAAATTGAAAATAAATAAAGACCGACGCCTGCCGGAACATCCCCAAGCACGCCATCCCCAGCGCCCCGTACACCGGCCACCTCACCCATGCCGGCCACGTCCCCACGCACAACCCGTGCGCACGCGAACGCATCGCCCACTCCATCCCCACCATCACCGCCACGCCCGCCCAACACCCGCCCGCATCCACCCCAATCCCGCCGCCGCCC
>JAVBOU010000118.1:0-14874 GCA_031550185.1 Kiritimatiellia bacterium
GCCCCCGTCCCCCGCGTCCGCTCTGCTTGACAAACAACAAACGCTTGGCGGGGGGGGTCTCCACCCCTCCCACCCCACGAACGTTATAAGACGAGAAGCCAAGAAAAATTTACCCACTCACCGTAGCATTGCAAATATGGATGAAAGGCTGAAAGCCTTTCATCCATATTTGCGCAGGGCATGACTACGATCGACGACAACCGACGACAATTGCGAAACGCTTTCACTGGCGTTGCTGGCAGTGCGGACAGAAATGGGTGCCGCGTTGGGTGACAACCGCGCGTTCGATGCGCGTGCCACAGCGGGGACAGGGCTGGCCGTCGCGGCGGAAGACCTTGAGACCGTCGGCATTGCAGCCGCGGTGACCGGCGACACTGTAAAAGTTGTCGGCGCCAAGACCGAGCGTTGTGCCGCCGTGGCTGATGCCTTGCTCGAGAACGTGGCGGATGGCGCGATGAAGGCGGGTGATTTCGCCGGCGGTCAGCGTGGCGGCCTTGCGCAAAGGATGAATGCGCGCGCGCCAAAGCGATTCGTCAACGTAGATGTTGCCGAGTCCGGCAATGGTGGATTGATCAAGCAGTAACGGCTTGATGGCGCGGCTCGCATGAGCGAGACGCTGGCGCAAAACGGCCGCGGTAAAAGCAGCGTCGAGGGGTTCGGGACCGAGCGCGGCAAACGGGTTGTCGTGCGGTTCGCAGAGTGTGAAGCGACCGAATTTGCGCGTGTCGTTGAAGACGAGCCGGCGTCCGTCCTCAAGCGTGAGAAGGACGTGATCGTGCGCGCCAGGCGTTTCATTGCCGTTTGTCAGACGGAGCTTTCCGGTCATGCGCAAATGAATCAATAGGCGCCGGTTGTTGTCGAGTGCGAGGACGATGAATTTCGCGCGGCGCGTGATGCCGGTGATGGTGCGTCCGGCCAATTGCGCGGCGAATTTTTTTGGCGCGCGGTTGCTGATGGTTCGCGCCCAACGCACGACCACGGCGATGATGCGCGCACCTTCGAGTCCATGCGCGCGCAGGTCGCGCACAACGGTTTCAACTTCGGGAAGTTCGGGCATAAGGGTCAGCGTTTGCGGGGTGTTTTTGTTTTCGCCGCGGCGTAGGTCGCGGGAGTTTCGTTGACCGCTTCGGTGGGTTGCAGCGGAACGCCGTAAAAGTTTTGGAGTGGCGTGGAGGCGTCGGAACGGAGAAGGGTTTCGCCTTTTTCGGTCTTGAGCGCGAAAAAGTTGATCCGGCTGTTTTGGGGGACGAGGAAACACTCCCATTGAAGATCGAGCGCGAAGGCGAGCTTGGCGAGGCTTTCAAGGCTGAGGTTGGCGTGGCCACGGAGGATTTTGGTGACATACGCGGGCGAGACGTCCATGCGCCTGGCGAGCTCGGTGCGCGAGACATCCCGCACCTCCATGGCCTCAATGACGCGCCGCGCGATGGCGTGGAGGAGAGCGGCCTCGTGGAAGGCGGGATGCTTGCGAGCTTCGGCAAGGTGGTGGTGGAAGTGATGGCCGTTTTTCTCGTGAATGATTTTGTTCATGGCATTCTCCGGGGCGTGGCGTTGGTTTTCAGGACAATGTGAAAAGGAAGGTTGGAGCGTTTGTGAAGGAAGTACGCCCTTTGCCTTTCGCGGGCGGTCTTGATTTCGGCGTGCGGCGTGCGCCGGGATTTTTTGGTGAAGGCGTTGGAGCAAATCACAAGGTGTTCCGCGTCGTAAAAGAAAATGACGCGCGGGCCGTCGTGCGCCTTAACCTCGAACAATCCGTCGCCAAGGATGTTGAAGTCGTCTTTTTTGCGGGTTGGGCCGTGTTCCGCGAGCGCGAAAAGGATGTGTGTGAGTTGCGCGTGGGCTTTCCGGTTTGTGAGCAGGAGTTCGTCGAGATAGTGGGTGACGCATTCGCCTTGGTCGATGGTGTAGAGGGTGAACGCCCCGCCTTAGAGGAGAAAACGCAATTTCATTTTTTAACCTATGGGTTAATTTTTGGCAAGTCAAAAATTGTGGCGTGGCAGAGGTCCTGCCACGCCACGGGAAGCTTTTGATGTTTACGCGTTGAGCAGGGCGTGGATGCGGGTAAGGAGGTTTTGGGTGGTGAAACCGAATTGCTGGCAGAGGTCTTTGAAGGGTGCGGAGGCGCCAAAGGTGTCGAGGGTCAGGGTTTGGCCGTGGCAACCGGTGTAGCGCTGCCACCCGAAGGAGGAGGCGGCCTCGACGGCAAGGCGGCGTTTGCAGGCGGGCGGGAGCACGGCGTCCTTGTAGGATTGGGGTTGCTGCTCAAAGAGTTCCCAGGAGGGCATGCTGACGACGCGGAGGTTGGCGGTGGTGAAGTGTTTGGCGGCGTCGAGAGCGAGCTCGACTTCGGATCCGGTGGCGATGAGAAGGAGGTCGGGCGTGGCGTCGGGATCGGATTGATAAAGGGTGTAAGCGCCCTTTTCGAGATGATGCGCGCCGGGGTATTGGGTGCGGTCGAGCGGGGTGATGTTTTGGCGGGTGAGAAGGAGGGCGGTGGGGCCGCGGGTGTTTTGGAGGGCGACCTGCCAGGCGGCGGCGGTCTCGGTGGCGTCGGCGGGGCGCAAGACGGTGAGGCCGGGACTCGCGCGGAGGGCGGCGAGGTGTTCGACGGGCTGGTGAGTTGGGCCGTCCTCGCCGACGTAGAAGGAGTCGTGTGTGAAGACGTAGATGACGGGCAGGCCCATGAGCGCGGCGATGCGGATGGCGGGGCGCGCGTAGTCGGAGAAGACGAAGAAGGTGGCGCCGAAGACGCGGAACCCACCGTGGCGGGCGATGCCATTCATGACGCTGGCCATGCCAAATTCGCGAATGCCGAAGTGAAGATTGCGGCCGCTGAAATCGGCGCGGCTGACGGCGGGGGAGTTGGCGAGCCACGTCATGGTGCTAGGCGCGAGGTCGGCGGAGCCGCCGATGAAGGACGGAATGTGCGGCGCGATGGCGTTCATGATGACGCCGGAGGCGGAGCGCGTGGCAATGGGTTTGGCGGGATCGAAACGGGGGAGCAGGGTTTCGAGGTTTTCAGGGAGCGTGAGGTCGTGGGCGTTTTTCCATTGCGTGGCGAGGGATTCGTTGTCGCGCTGCCAGACCTTGAAATTGCGGCGCCATTTGGCGTGGTGGGCGGCGAGCTTTTTGGCGCGCGCGGCGAAGAATTCGCTGACTTGCCCGGGGATGTGAAAAGCTTCGTCGGGCGGGAAGCCGAGGGCCTGCTTGGTGAGGCGGACTTCGGCATCGCCGAGCGGCGCGCCGTGGACTTCGTGGGAGTCGGCCTTGTTGGGCGAGCCTTTGCCAATGGTGGTGGTGCAAATAATGAGCGTGGGTTTGGCGGCGGATTTTTTGGCCTTGCGGATGGCCTTGTCGATCTGGACGAAGTCGTGACCGTCGCAGGCGAGGACGTTCCAGCCGCAGGCTTCAAAACGCTTTTTCGCGTCGTCGGACATCGCGAGTTGGGTGCGGCCTTCGATGGTGATGTGGTTGGAGTCGTAGAAGAGGATGAGCTTGTTGAGGCCGAGATGGCCGGCGAGGGACGCGGCCTCGTGGCTGACGCCCTCCATCAAATCGCCGTCGCCGCAAAAGGCGTAGGTGTGGTGGTCGACAGGCGCGAAGGCGTCGGCGTCCGCGGGGTTGAAGCGCGCGGCGAGCATGCGTTCGGCGAGGGCCATGCCGACGGCGTTGGCAATGCCCTGGCCGAGCGGGCCGGTCGTGGTTTCGACGCCGGGCGTGTGGGGAAATTCGGGATGGCCGGGAGTGAACGAGCCGAGCTGGCGGAAGCGCTTGAGCTCGTCGAGCGGGAGCGCGTAGCCGGAGAGATGGAGCAGCGAGTAGAGGAGCATTGAACCATGCCCGCCGGAGAGGACGAAGCGGTCGCGGTTGGGCCACTGCGGATGCGCGGACGCGTGGTTGTGGTGGAGGAGCCAGAGGGTCGCGGCGACGTCGGCCATGCCCATGGGCAAACCGGGATGTCCGGATTTGGCGGCCTGCACGCCGTCGGCGGAGAGGCAGCGGATGGTGTTGGCGGCAAGGGTCAGTTCGGCAATGTTGATTTTAGACATGGTGCGCTTCCTAGGATGTCAGTTCAAAGCGGGAAGTATGCCAAATCCGCGGGGATTTCTCAACCGCGAATCGAAAATTTTCGTGGCAAAGGTCGACCTCTGCCACGCGGCGTTGTTTGACGCAAAGGCGCCAAGAGCGCAAAGGAGCGCAAAGATTGTTTTTATGCGGCGGTGTACATTCGTGGTTCATCATCTCGTGGCAGAGCCCCACCTCTGCCACGCGCGGCGGTCTGAACGACAAAAAATGCGCCTCGACTTCCTGCAAAACGTTTGGTATTTTGTTTTGTTCCCCGTTTTCGGGTGAAAACAGGGTTTTTGGAGTACACGGAACATGGTCAAATTCGAGCAAATTGCAGGGGGCGGGGTGACGTCGGCGCAGGGTTTTAAGGCGTGCGGCGTGGCGGCGGCCATTAAGTATCAGGGCCGGACAGACATGGCGATGGTGGCGGGCGACGGATTGTGTTCGGCGGCGGGGATGTTTACGACCAACCAGGTGGCCGCGGCGCCGGTGCTGGTGGATCGCGAACGCGTGAAAAAGGGCTTTGCAAAGGCGATTTTGATCAACAGTGGTTGCGCAAACGCGTGCACCGGCGACCAGGGGATTGCGGATGCGAAGGCGTCGGCCAAGGTGGCGGCAACGGCGTTAGGCGTACCGGAGGAGCAGGTGCTGGTGTGCTCGACGGGCGTGATCGGCGTGTACCTGCCGATGGAACGCGTGGCGTCGGGCGCAAAGGCGGCGGTCGCGGCGTTGTCGTCCACCGCTGGCGCGGACGCGGCGAAGGCGATCATGACCACGGACTTGGTGGCCAAAGAGGCGGCGGTCGCGGTGGTGATCGACGGACGGCGCGTGGTGGTCGGCGGCATGTGCAAGGGTTCGGGCATGATCGAGCCGCGCATGGCGACGATGCTGGGATTTGTGACGACGGACGCGACAATCGGGCCGGCGGCGTTGGACGCGGCGTTGCGGGCCGCGGTGGAAAAGACGTTCAACCGCGCGGTGGTCGATGGCGACCAGAGCACGAACGACACGGTGCTGATGATGGCGTCCGGCGCGGCGGGCAATGCCGAGCTCACGCCGGCGCACGCGGAATGGCCGGTTTTTTGCGCGGCGGTGCGCGAGGTGTGCGACCAGCTCGCGCGAAAGATCGTGATGGACGGCGAGGGCGCGACGAAGTTTGTGACCGTGCGTGTGAAGGGCGCGAAGACGGAACGCGACGCGCAGCTTGCCGCGCGGTCGATCGCGAAGTCCGCGCTGGTGAAGACGTCGTGGTTTGGCTGCGACCCGAACTGGGGCCGCGTGATGTGCGCCGCCGGTTATTCGGGCGCCTCGGTCGATGACCAGAAGGCGCAGGTTTTTTATGGCGGCGAGTGCGTGTTTGATCATGGCAAAGTCGTCATGACCGACCGTGCGCGCGTGCAGGCGGTGATGAAGGAACGCTCGTTCGAGGTGACGGTGAACCTCAATCTCGGCGACGGTGAGGACACGGTTTACACGTGTGATTTTTCCTACGATTATGTGAAAATCAACGGAGATTACACAACGTGAAAACGTACACACAAGAAAAGAGGAAAGGAAATAAAATCGCCTGGCTGCTGGCAACGGTTTGCCTGTTGCTTGGCGCGTCGTGCCGTGCCCCGGAAATCGGGCGGTATCAGTTGGCGATTGCCGAAAGTGCAAACGAGGCGAGAACGCTTTATATCATGGACACGGCTACCGGGAACCTTTTTCAAAGGCTAAGGGGCGAACGAGAAATGGAATGGTGTCCGGTTTTTCCGTTATCGTCGACATCGGCGTTTGAGTCCGCCATAACAGAGTCTGCGCGCAGGACGAAAGCCGCAGAGGAACGTCAAGCGAAAATAGATGCGGAACGAAGCGCTTTCATTGCGAAGTTTCGTGAGTGGACGTTGGCAGAGCAGGTCAAGGCTGCTGAATCCATTTTGGTTCTTCAGTATCCCCCCTCCGAACAGCGTACGGTCATTCTTGCCAGCAGAGGAGGTATTGCGACTCCTACCAAGGTCATAGAGGTGTTAAAAGGTTCCGAATATCCGGAGGTTGGTTATACCCATGTGTCTGCGTCGTCCGCGCTTCGTTCCTTTTATCGAAAAAACATGGATGACGGCGAACCCATCATATATTTTGCGGTCAGTGACGGACAATTGGAACCCCATTCCGAATTTCTCTTTGCACGTGAACAATTCGGGCTTCCTGAACAGGTTGATTCGTTTACGGTATTGCCCCTTACGCGCGATCCAGCGGAGTTTATTAAGGACATCAAGGCCATTCTTGCAAACAAGGAGGAGCCGTGATGCAAACGATATTTAAAACTCAACGAAATTTGTTGTGGCTGGTTTGCCTGTTGCTTGGCGCGTCGTGCAACGTGTCCGCGCAGGGTATGCCTTCTCGGACAACAAGCATTCGACCTGGGGCAAGACCACGAGTGCCACCTTCCAGGGCGAGAGCTGTAACTTTCGCCGATTCTATTGCACAGGAGGATGCAGATATAAAAGAGTGGTCGGGGCTTGCCTCGTTTCGCGCACCTGAGTATGAAGTGGGGCGATATCAGTTGATCATTCAACCTGGCGAAAATTCGTCCGCGTTGTATGTCATGGACACGGCCACAGGTACTATCCTGGAGCAAGATGCAGCATTCAAATCCGGATGGCGTGTTGTTGTCCCGGCGTTGTCGCCAGAGGTGTTTGAAGACGCATTGGCGGAGCGTGACCGCAACATGAAAGCTGCGCGGGAGGTGTACGATAAAATGCGCGCGGAGCAAAACGCCATCACCACGTTGTTCACCACGGGAACACTGAAAGAGCAGGTTGAAACCGCGGACACCATCATGGTACTCCAGTGTGTTGAAACGCAGTCCTATATTGTATATCCAGCAGAAGAACAACGCACCGATATCGAATTACGTGTTGCGGAAATTTTGAAAGACAATCCGGTGCCGTGGCGGGGTAGTTGGCGAAGCGTGCGCTCACCTTTGGCTGCTGCGGATTTACCCAAAACTCGTCGAGCACCTTCGCCTCCACCACAACTCGTATCCCCAAAACTTGGTAAAGAACACCCGGCGTCGTACTACATAAATGAGGATGTCATACGCAAGCTTGCTGAGAACAACGAAAAGTTTGTTTATTTTTCCGTTTATTCTGAAATTTTTGAGGCGAATTTCGAATTTATTTTTGTTAAGGACCCATTGGAGTTGTCCGAATCGGATTATTACGTGTTTGTGCCCCTCACGCACGACGTTGAGGAGTTTGTCAAAGACATCAAGGCCATTCTTGCCAACAAGGAGGAGCCGTGATGCAAAAGATATTTGACAAATTAGAGCATTCGGTTTGCGTGACGGGGTGGGAAACCCGTACTGCGTTCCGGTTGATGCTGTTGCTTGGCGCGCTGTTCAGCGCGCACGCGCAAGATGCTGAGGTTGACGCTCCGATCCTTCCGTCTTCGCCGATTGCCGCGCCGGAAATCGGGCGATATCAATTTGAAATTATCCAACGTGACAATGCGAATACACAACTGTACATTATGGACACGGCAACGGGCACCATTTTACGAAACACGGGTAATTGGGATGCGACTTGGGAGCTACTGATGCCCGCTCTTTCGCCTGTGCTTTTTGAAGATGCGATAGCGAAACATTCGCGTGACTTGGCCACCATGAATCTGCGGAAAGAAAAATTTCCGATGGAGCGTCAGCACATGTGGGGGTTGTTTCACGATGGTACACTGGAGCAACAAGTGAACGCGGCGGAGTCCATTTTGGTGCTAAAATGTGTCGCTCGAACGCAAGCGACGCCCTCACGTACGGTGTCCCCTTTGCCGATCGGGAGCTCACGTGTTGTGTCCCCGTCGCGTGTTGCCACTGTGCCAGTGAAAAAAGATTTGCAAGTGACGGCGGTTTTGAAAGGATCGGACGTCTCGAGCGTGCAACAAGAGACGCGATCCAAGTCGGGAGGCGATTTTTGGTGGAAGCTTAAAGTGGCACCCTACCAGTATCCGCAAGTGGATGAGATACTCAAAGACCGAATCATTAACGGCCATACTGCTTTTGAGTTCATTGACAGCATGGACGAGGGCGAAATTGTTGTTCTTTTCACGGTAAGCTCTGCGGAAACATGTCACCACTACGAGTTCTACTTCGTCAGCGACCGGGTGGATGTTCCTGAGCAATTAAAGGAATACGACATTTTTCTCACACGTGAACCGTCTGAGCTGATCGCGGACATCAAAGCGATCCTCGAAAGGAAGGAGTGGTAATGAAAATAAAAAATCACTCCCAACCGCAACGGCACGCCGCCGTAAAAACCGGCAATCAAAATTCGGGTCATAAAATCTATACTCCGTTTTGGCTGGCGATGGGTTATTTGTTGTTTGTCGTGTCGTTTTCCGCGTTTGCGCAAGATGTTGAGGCTGACGCCCCGATCCTTCCGTCTTCGCCGGTTGTCGCGCCGGAAATCGGACGGTATCAATTCGCAATTGAGGCACGCGAAAATTCATCTGCGAATTTTTACGTCATGGATACGTCCACGGGAATGATTTTGATAAAATCAGGTTCCCAATGGGACATGTTTACGGCGCCGCTGTCTGACTTGGTGTTTGAGGATGCGCTGGCAAAACATGAACGCGAACAGAAAGCCGCAGCAGAACGCCGGGAAAAAATAAATGCGGAACGGCGCGCTGTCGACAAGTTGTTTCGCGAAGGGACGCTGGAAGAACAGGTCGAGGCGGCGGAATCCATTTTGGTGTTTCGCGTGCTCACACCACCAACGACAAGCATCGTGATGACGCCGTCTTACCTTTCGTCTCGTCAAGGCGACTATTTGACGGGAACACTTCGAATGGTGGAAGAATTAAAAGGCCCCCCAGTTTCTAAAGTGGTGCAGATACAGTCCGCACGTGGGCAGAGTGTTATTCACCCGCCGATCAATTACCCGCAACTAGGCGCAACGTTGCCTGTAACATTTTCCTCCTCTTCCAAGGACGGCAAGTTCGACAGAAAATTAGAAGAAGGCGATACATTTGTGTATTTTGTGGTGCCTTCCGAATCACAGGAAACTTACTTTGATTTTTTGTTTGCAAGCAAACAGCAAGAGTTTCCGGAGCGGACATTCCTTCAATCTCTGGCGCGCAAGATAAACTCAACATGTACGGCACTGTCTTCGACACGCGAACCGTCGGAGTTGATTGAAGACATCAAAGCCATTCATGAGAGGAAGGAGTGATGATGAACAAAACAAATCACTCCCAACCGCAACCGCGCGACGCTACAAAGACCGGCGACCACAATCCGGGTTGTAAAATCCATGCTCCGTTTTGGCTGGCGATGGGTTGTTTGTTGCTTGGCGTGTCGTTTTCCGCGTTTGCGCAGGACACTGACGGTCAGGACGACGGGATGTCCATTTCACATCATGTATTCATGCCGGAGGTTGGGCGGTTTCAGATGGCGGTTGACCGAAAGGATGAGAACACGGCCATGCTTTATGTCATGGATACCGCAACGGGGAAAGTTATACGTAAAAACATTGAAGGCTGGAAACCGCAATGGGAACCGGTTTTGACGACATTATCACCCTCAACATTCGATGATGTGATCGGTGCCTATGAGCGCAAAGAAAATGCGGAGGAGCAACGCCAGAAGGAAGTGAACGCAGCTTATACACAGATATGGGCGTCATTCTGCGCGGCGAAACTGGAGGAGCAGGTCAAAATGGCCGAATCCATTTTGGTGCTTCAATTCACCTCCACGCCTGCGAAGTTGTCAGTTATTGGCGACCAGGTCGTTCATTCCGGCGGGGAATCATTCCGGGTGACGGACGTTTTGAAAGGCCCGCGTATTTCCAGTGTCAAGAACCGGACGTTATCCCAGGCACCGGAGAGCATTGAGTGGCGCCCTTCTGTGGAACCTTTTGTTTATCCGGTGTACGGCCATGACAATCTGTTTTTGTCGCACGCCATCCGCGAGGCCCAGCGTGAGCAGCAAAAAGAGTTGGAGGTTGGTGAAACTGTCATTTACTTCGCCATTCCCAACGAACAGTACAACATCCATGTGCAATTCATCATGGCACGGGAGCAGTTGCACTTTCCTGAACACATGAGCCAGTACGAGACGCTGTCCACCCCCCGCGATCCCGCGGAGCTGATCGCCGACATCAAAGCGATCCTCGAAAGGAAGGAATGGTGATGCAAAAGGTCATTGAAAAAGCATCTGTGCTCATTGAGGCGTTGCCTTACATTCAGGACTTCCGCGGATCCGTGGTGATCGTGAAGGTCGGCGGTAGCGTCATGGAGTCGCAGGAGAATTTGGAGCGATTGCTGACGGATATTGCGTTCATGAACACCGTCGGCGTCAAGACCGTGCTTGTGCACGGCGGCGGCAAGGCCATTTCGCGCGAGATGGAGAAGGAGGGCATTGCGCCCAACTTCGTCCAGGGTTTGCGCGTGACGTGCGGGCAGACCATGCGCGTCGTTGAGCGTGTGCTTAAACGCGAGGTCAACGCCAGCGTGGTGCGCATCCTCCAGGCGCACGGCGTCAACGCCCGGCCGCTGCATGGCGACTGGATTTTCCGCGTCGACAAAAAGACCGGGCAGGATTCCGCCGGCAACATTCTGGACTGGGGATACGTCGGTTCCCCGCGCGAGGTTGACGGCCAGGCCGTGATCGAAATGCTGAATGCCGGCATGCTTCCGGTCGTCACGCCGCTCGGTGTGGGCCCCGAGGGCGCCGTCTACAACATGAACGCGGACACCGCCGCCGCAGCGCTCGCCATGGCGCTCAAGGTGCGCAAACTCGCCTTCATTTCCGACGTACCCGGATTGCTTCGTGACGTGAACGATCCGGACTCACTCATTACGACGTTGCACATCGGCAACGTCGCCAAACTCAAAGAAGCCGGTATCGTTGGCGGCGGTATGCTGCCCAAGCTCGACAGTTGTGTCGAGGCGATCCGCTCCGGCGTTGGCAAAGTCCACCTCGTGGACGGGCGGATGCCCCATTCGCTCTTGCTGGAAATTTTTACAAAAACAGGGGTAGGAACGGAGATTGTCGCAGATGAGCAAGCAACATAAAGAGATCGCAACCCTCTACAGCCAGTACGTCATGAACACCTACATGCCCACCGCCGCCATCGTCAGCGGCCACGGGTCGAAAGTGCGCGACGCCGACGGGCTCACCTACCTCGACTTCACCGCCGGCATTTCCGTCCTCAACGTCGGCCACTCCCACCCCAAAGTCATCAAGGCCCTGCAGGATCAGGCCGCCACGCTCGTTCACTGCTCCAACCTCTTCTACAATCCGCTCCAGCCCCTTCTCGCCCGCGAGCTCTCAAAACTCTCCCTGGGGGGCAAATGCTTCTTCGCCAACTCCGGCGCCGAAGCCAACGAGGCCATGGTCAAGCTCGCCCGCCTCTGGGGCCACGACAAAGGCAAGTTCGAAATCATCACCATGGAAAACTCCTTCCACGGCCGCACCCTCGCCATGGTCGCCGCCACCGGACAGAGCAAAATCCAAAAAGGTTTTGATCCGCTTCCCGTCGGCTTCACCTACGCCACCTTCAACGACCTCGAATCCGTCAAGGCCCGCATCACCGACCAGACCGCCGCCGTCATGGTCGAATGCCTCCAGGGCGAAGGCGGCGTCACGCCCGCCACGCCTGAATTTATCACCGGCTTGCGCAAACTCTGCGACGAGCGCGGCATCCTTCTGCTTTGCGACGAAATTCAATGCGGACTCGGCCGCACCGGCAACTGGTTCGCCTGGCAAAAATACAACGTCAAGCCCGACGCCTTCACCCTTGCCAAAAGTCTCGCCGCCGGCGTACCCATGGGCGCCCTCATCGCGTCACCCGCGCTCTCCGACGTCTTCACCCCCGGCACCCACGGCAGCACTTTTGGTGGCAATCCCCTGGCCTGTGCCACCGCGCTTTCCGTGCTCAAAGTCATCGAGGAAGAAAACCTCCTCAAGCGCGCCGCCGAAGCCGGCGTTATGTTCCGCGAAGGTTTACGCGTCTTTGTCGACAAATTCCCCGGCATTCTCGACGTCCGCGGCGAAGGCCTCATGATCGGCCTTGTGGTCGAAGGTTCTGCCCGCGACATCGCCAACGCCTGCCGTGAAATGGGTCTTCTCTGTTGCGTCGCCGGCGAACATGTCGTCCGCTTCCTCCCGCCGCTCAACGTCAAAGACGAAGAACTCGAAGAAGCCCTCGAAATGATCAGCGACGCGCTTGATCAACTCTACGGCGAAGACGAGTAACGCCGAACATTTGTAAACGCATTGTGGCGTGGCAGGACTCCTGCCACGCCACAATGCGTAATGTGGGACAGACATTCTTGTCTGTCCTACCTTGATTCATCTTGCGTTTTCTCCAATGCTTCTGGCATCATGGTGACGTGGAGAGGAACAAGGAGTTCGGCATGAAAAAATGGTTGTATGCGGCAATGTTGCTTGGCGTGCTGGGCGCGCGCGCGCAGGAGGAGAACAATACGGCGTTGCGGCGTGAGGTCACGCTTCCGGATGGCAGCCGCGTGGAAATTGAAACGGCCTCGCAAGTGAAGGTTTTTCCCGCGCCGGCGCCGGAAAAGCCGCACGGACGAAAAACGGCGATCGTTGTCAATAATCTGGCGGGTCCAAAGTACGACGCCGAGGTGTTGCGTTTCGAGAACGGGATCTCGGCGCGTCTTGCCGGCGCAAAGTTTGAAATCATCAGCCGCGAGAATGTGACCAAGGCGCTCAAGGTTTACGACGGCGCGGGCGGCAACCGCAATGCGCTCGGCACGGAGACGGATCAGAAGTTGACGGACGACACGTCGGCGTTGCGCCTGGCGCAAAACATGGGCGCGGATTATCTGCTCGTGGCCGCCATCGACGCGGTGAACAAGGAGGCGCGCTCGTACAAGGATGCGACCGCGGGCGTGGACGTGACGACGATGATTCACACGTTGCGCGGCACCTATACATTTCTCGACGGCATGGACGGCGCGGCGATCGCGGGCGGCCCGTTGAAGGCGTCGCGGGTGATACGCGAAGGCGGCAATCTGACGGTGACGGATGACGGCATCCTCTCCGGGTTGATTGAAAAGGCGGCGGACGACACGGCGAAGGCGTTGATCGCCAAAGCCGACGTGATTCGCCAATCCGAGGCTGAGGGCGAGGTGAGCATCGAGGTGGTGTGCAACGCGCGCGACTTGCAGGGCAACGAAATTTCATTGCCCAATCTGATCGTGACCGAAGACAACAAAATTCAAAAGGACGGCGACGCGCTGGCGTTGCAAGTGGTGGCCAATGTCGCGCTCGACGGCGTGGTGATGGGCGCGACGCCCGCGACGTTGCGCGTGAAGCCGGGCCTGCACACGATGCGCTTGACGCGGCCCGGATTCGAGGATGCGATGATGACGGTGAAGGTCACGGACGGCGCGCGTTTCGTCGTCACCATGCAAATGTCCGACGCGGGCTTCACGCGCTGGCAGCAGATCCGCGCGGTACTCAACACGCTCGACACGGAGCGTGCGATGACCGATGCCGAGACGGAGCTCATCCGCGGCGCGGCGCAGCAGTTGCGCCAGAGCGGCTATCGCGTGGACTACAAGGTGGACACGCAGGACGCGCCGACGCAAATCATCAACAAGCGTAGCATCTATTCGATGGACGAGGCGATTCAATAACCAGGGAGAACAACCGTGAAAAAAGTTTTTGCATTTGGATTCATGCTCTGCGGCCTGCTCGCCGCGAGCGCGCAGGACACCCGCGCGACACTGACGCTGGGCGACGTGAAAGCCACGCCCGCGGTCGAAGCCGACGCCGCGAAGTACATGATGAAAAGCGCGTTTGGCCGCGTGATGGATTCGCTGCGACCGCAACTCATCACGAGCCTGAACGAGACGCGCAAGTTTCGCATTGTCGGCAACGAGGGCGTGAAGGAAGGTTTGGCGGAGCAGGATTTTGCGGGCTCCGGCCTGGCGAATCCCGACGCGGCGCCGGAGCTCGGCATGATGAAGACCGCGCAATACCGGCTCGCGGTCACGGTCGACCACTTCCTCGAAACACGCGAGACCGCGGAGTTTGCGGAGGAGGGGCGCAAGCTCAAGCGCCGCATTCAGCTCTCCGCGCAGGCGATGCTCTACGACACGACGACCGCGGAGCTTGTTGACGCCGCGAACGTGCAGATTGAAAACACTGACATCGTCGCGCTTGCCGCCAACGAAGTGAACAACACCGTGCCCGGCGCGCGCACCGACGAGCTGATGCCGCAAATGGCGCGGGAACTCGCGCAAAAACTTGCCGCGCGCGTGACGCTCATGGCGTATCCCGTGAAGATCATCGACGTGGAGGATGACTATGTGACGATCAACCGCGGCGCGGGATTCTTCAGCGTCGGCGACCGCATGCGGGTCTTCGGTCCGAGCAAGTCGATCACAGATCCCGACACCGGAAAGGTCATCAAACGCAAGGGCAAGCCGTTGGGCGTCGTGGTCATTGACACGGTCGAACCCGACTACGCGCAAGGTACGATTGACGCCGACAGCGAGGTGAAAGTTGGAAGCCTCGCCGAAAAAATCGAAGAGTGAGTGGTTTGTTGTTGAGGTGAAGAATCACGAATGCACACGAATAAAAATGACATAACGCGCCCTGTGGCGTGGCAGAGGTTGTGCCACGCCACAAGACGTATTTTTCATTTTTTGAGTGGGGCATATTTTTTAGGTGGGGCGCGACCGCCGGGCGCGTCGGGCATTGGACATGCCCTCATTTCGCATGGCAACCGCTTGTCCAATTTCCGGCGCGCCTGGCGGTCGCGCCCCACCTTTTTTTATGTTATGTATTTGGTT